>NZ_JBEHZD010000382.1:0-7942 GCF_040240285.1 Streptomyces sp. HSW2009
GGCGCCCCACCGGCCGGTCTCGACGCCGGCGCCGCAGCCGACGCGGTCGGCTCCGCGCTCTCCGACATCAACGCGGCCACCCTCGCCGGCGCGCTGCGCGCCGCCGTCCGCGACGCCTGGGGCGAGACCCTGCCCACCCGGTTCGCGGTGATCGGCGTGGGCCGCTTCGGCGGCCACGAACTGGGCTACGGCTCCGACGCCGACGTGCTCTTCGTCCACGACCCGCGCCCGGGCGTCGACGAGCAGGAGGCCGCGCGGGCGGCGTTCGCCGTCGCCAACGAGATGCGCCGACTGCTCCAACTCCCCACCACCGACCCGCCGTTGCTGATCGACGCCGATCTGCGCCCGGAGGGCAAGTCCGGCCCGCTGGTGCGCACCCTGGCCTCGTACGCCGCCTACTACCGGCGCTGGGCCAAGGTGTGGGAGAGCCAGGCGCTGCTGCGGGCCGAGCCGGTGGCCGGCGACGCCGATCTGGGGGAGCGGTTCATCGAGCTCATCGACCCGCTGCGGTACCCGGTGGACGGCATCGGTGAGGACGCCGTACGCGAGATCCGCCGGCTCAAGGCGCGGATGGAGTCCGAGCGGCTGCCCCGCGGCGCCGACCCCACCACGCACACCAAGCTCGGCCGCGGCGGCCTCTCCGACGTCGAGTGGACGGTGCAACTGCTGCAACTGCGGCACGGCTGGTCCGAGCCGGGGCTGCGCACCACCCGCACCCGGGTCGCGCTGGCCGCCGCGCACGCCGCCGGTCTCCTGGACACCGACGACGCGCAGACCCTGGACGAGGCGTGGGTGCTGGCCACCCGGGTGCGCAACGCGGTGATGCTGGTCCGGGGCCGGCCCGGCGACACCTTCCCGGCCGACGGCCGCGAACTGGCCGCGGTCGGCCGCTACCTCGGTTACGAGCCGGGCCACGTCGGCGAAATGGTCGACGACTACCGCCGCACGACGCGCCGCGCCCGCGCGGTGATGGAGCGGCTGTTCTACGACTACGCGGGGTGAGCCGGGGCGTGGACCCCGGGGCGGGCCGCGCGCGGGGACCTGGTCAGGAGGTGTGCGGCGCGCCGTCGCCGTCGTCGGCCGGCACTGCCGCGCCTAGAGCGGGCGCCGTGCCCGAGGTGGCCGCCGTGCCCGGGGCGGTCGGGGCGGAGCCCGGGTCGGCTGGTGGAGCGGGCCGGGTCCCCTGAGCCGCCTCGCGCCCCGGCGGAGCCGCCGGCGGGACCAGTGAGGAGCCGGGCTCGGGTTCGGGTTCGGGAGAGTCAGCCGGGGCCGGGGCCGTGGTCGTCGTTGGGGGGGGGGGGGGGGGGGGGGGGGGGGGGGGGGGCGGGCGCGGGGCCGTACCCGCTTCCGTACCCGCCGCCGTCGGGGCACCCTGCCGGGTGGCGGTGCGCGCGCCCGCGTGCGCGATGTGCTGCGGCAGCCGGTACGGCGATGACGCGTACCAGGCGGCGGTGACGGCGAAGCCGAAGGCCAGGCAGATCAGGCCGCCGACGGCGTCCAGCCAGAAGTGGTTGGCGGTGGCGACGATCACCACCAGGGTCGCCACCGGGTAGAGCACGCCCAGCGCCTTGACCCAGCGCGGCCCGGCCAGCGCGGCGATCGTGATGCCGCACCAGGTCGACCAGCCGATGTGCATGGACGGCATGGCCGCGTACTGGTTGGAGACCTCCGACAGGTTCCCGGAGGCCAGTGAGCCCCAGGTGCGGTGGACGATGACGGTGTCGATGAAGTCCATGTCCGGCATCAGCCGGGGCGGGGCCAGCGGGAAGAAGTAGAAGCCGACCAGGGCCACCGCGGTGGTCGCGAAGAGCACCAGCCGCACCGCCGCGTACCGGCCGGGGTGCCAGCGGTAGATCCACACCAGCACGCCGATGGTCACCACGAAGTGCAGCGTGGCGTAGTAGTAGTTCATCCCCACGATCAGCCAGGTCACCGAGTTGACGCCGTGGTTGACGCCGCGCTCGACGGCCAGCCCGAGGTGCTGTTCGGCGTCCCAGATCCAGTCGGCGTTGCGCAGTGCGGTGGCCTGCTGGGTGGGGACGGCGTTGCGGATGAGCGAGTACGTCCAGTAGCTGACGGCGATCAGCAGGATCTCGAACCACAGGCGCGGCCTGCGCGGCGCCCGCCGCCTGGCCAGCCTGGTGCCGGCGGCCGGCGGGCGGGGCTCCGCGCGCTCCTCCATGGGTGGCGGGAGAGCTGCCGTCCGGTCGTCCGGGGTCCTCAAAATCGCTTCACCCATAGAAACCCAGTCTGCCAGACGTTGCCCACCCGCCAGGCCCCCGCGGGTCGCGTCTGCGCCGCTCAGGGCCCTAGCGGAGCGGTTCGGCCGGGGCGTGTGTGCCGGGTGGGGCCGGCGCCGTCGATCCCCGTACGACCAGCTCCGGGAGGAAGACGAACTCGCTGTGCAGCGGGGTGTCGGCGGTGTCGGGCGGCTGCGTGGGGTGTGCGCCGCCGATCTCCTCCAGGAGAGCCCGCACCGCGGCCTGCCCCATGGCCCGTACCGGCTTGCGGACCGTGGTCAGCGGTGGGTCGGTGAAGGCGATCAGCGGCGAGTCGTCGAAGCCGACGACCGACACCTCCTGCGGCACCCGCAGCCCGCGCTCCCTGGCCGCCCGCACCGTGCCGAGCGCCATCATGTCGCTGGCGCACACCACCGCCGTCACGCCCCGGTCGAGCAGCGCGCCGCCGGCGGCCCGGCCGCCCTCCAGGGTGTACAGCGAGTGTTCGATGAGCTCCGCGCACTCCTCGGCCGCCAGCCCCAGCCGCTGCCGCATGCCGCGCTGGAACCCCTCGATCTTGCGCTGGACCGGTACGAACCGGCGCGGGCCGAGCGCCAGCCCGATCCGCCGGTGCCCGAGCGCCGCCAGATGGGTGATGGCCAGCTCCATCGCGGCCCGGTCGTCGGGGGAGATGAACGGCGCCCGCACCGCCGGCGCGTACCCGTCCACCAGCACCAGCGGCAGGCCCCGGGCCCGCAGCCTGGCGTAGCGGCGGGGGTCGGCGGTGGTGTCCGCGTGCAGCCCCGACACCACGATCAGGCCGGCGACGCCGCGGTCGAGCAGCATCTCGGTCAGCTCGTCCTCGGTGGGGCCGCCTGCGGTCTGAGTGGCCAGTACCGGCGTGTAGCCCTGGCGGGTGAGGGCCTGCCCGATGACCTGGGCGAGCGCGGGGAAGATCGGGTTCTCCAACTCGGGGGTGATCAGCCCGACGAGCCCGGCGCTGCGCTGGCGCAGCCGCAGCGGGCGCTCGTAGCCGAGCACGTCGAGGGCGGCGAGCACGCTGGCCCGGGTGGCCGCGGCCACGCCGGGCTTCTCGTTGAGCACCCGGCTCACGGTGGCCTCGCTGACCCCCGCCTGGGCTGCGATGTCAGCGAGCCGTGCGGTCATGACGTGGGACTGTACCGGTCGGCCACGGCGCGGCGCAGCACCGTCCTGGCCGGTGCGGACGCCCGGAGGGCTTGTGCCCGGATGTGCCTTCCTGCAAGAGCTTGCATGATCGCCCGCAGGCCGGCGCGGGTGTCGTAATACCCCGCTCACCTGCCTGTCAAGGGCGTGCTGAAGCTGTCGGATGGGCGCATGGGGGCGGCCCTTCACGGGTGCGATGGAAAAATCCGGCAAGCTCTTTCGGTCGTCTTGCAGCCCTGTTACGTTCCTCGCCAGCCCGGTGCCGGGGGCGGGGTCGCCGTCCCCGCCCCGCCCGCACCGCCGGTACGGGGCCGGGCCGGCCGGGCAGGCGCGTGCGGGTCCGGCCGGGTGCGGCTGTGGCCCGGCGGTGCGGGCGGCAGACACACCCGAGAGGAACGACCGGCCCGCGCGGCAACGTCGCCGCCCGGGCCCCGGCACCGGCGGCCGTGACCGCCCGTACGCACCCCCGCGACCCCCGACCGGCGACCCCGACCCGCCTGACCACGACCCGAGAGACGACCCACCGGGCGCCGTCGCGGCCCCGGCCCCCCCCCCCCCCCCCCCCCCCCCCCCCCCCCCCGGTCCCCCCCTTCCGCCACCCCCCCGACCACACCCCGCCCCCCGCAACCTTAGAAACCCCCCCCCCCCCGCCGCCCCCCGGGGCGCCGGCGCGCCGCGGCGCACGCCCGCGGCCCCGCACGGCCCCGCCCACCGGCGGCCCACCGGAACCAGCCCACCCGCGCAGGTTCACCCGACCAGGGCCCACGGGACCGGCCCACCCGCAGCCGGTCCAGCAGGGCCCGCCGCCCGGGCTCTGCTACGGGGCCCTGCCGCCGAGACTCCTCCGCCCGGGGCCCGTACGGCCGGAGCCCATGCGATCCGGGGCCGGTCCATCCAGAACCGGTCCGCCCAGAACCGGTCCGCCCGGGTCGGTCCATCCGGGGCCGATCCTGCCGGGCCGGTCCGGCAGGGCTGCTCCGGCAGGAACCGGTCCGTTGGGCCCACCCCACCCACGGCCGGCTCACCCACAGCCGCCCCATCCCCATCCCCATCCCCACCCCCATCGCCCCGCCGACTCACCGACCACCTCAGCCCGGCCGCAAGCGGCGTGCGACCCGCGCCGCGTCGCCGGGCAGCCCCGCGGCCAGCCACCGGCCCCAGCGGCCGGGCGCCGCCCCGGACCCGAGCACCCCAGGGATGACATGACCGAGCACCTCGCCGCCCCTCCCGGTACGGCACCCACCGACCTGCCTGCCGCATCCGACCTGCCCGCCGGAGCCGACCCGGGCGCCGGGGCGGAGCAGCCCGCCGGGCTCGACCAGGGCACCCGGCCCGACCGGCGCACCGGTTCCGAACCAAAGGACGCTGGCCGGTCCGCGGTGGCCGGCGGGCGGCACCGCGACTGGTGGCGTGACGCCGTCATCTACCAGGTCTATCCGCGCAGCTTCGCCGACGCCGACGGCGACGGGATGGGCGATCTGGAGGGCGTCCGCCGCCGGCTGCCGCACCTGCGGGAGCTGGGCGTCGACGCCGTCTGGCTCAGCCCCTTCTACGCGTCGCCGCAGGCCGACGCCGGGTACGACGTCGCCGACTACCGGGCCATCGACCCCATGTTCGGCACCATCGCCGACGCCGAAGCCGTCATCGAACGCGCCCACGCCCTGGAGTTGCGGGTGATCGTGGACCTGGTGCCCAACCACTGTTCCGACCAGCACGCCTGGTTCCGGCGGGCGCTGCGGGAGGGGCCGGGGTCCGCGCTGCGCGACCGCTTCCACTTCCGACCAGGCAAGGGCCCGGGCGGTCAACTGCCGCCCAACGACTGGGAGTCCATCTTCGGCGGGCCCGCCTGGACGCGTACCACCGACCCGGACGGCAGCCCGGGCGACTGGTACCTGCACCTGTTCGCGCCGGAGCAGCCCGACTTCAACTGGGACCACCCGGCCGTGCACGACGAGTTCCGCTCGATCCTGCGGTTCTGGCTCGACCTGGGCATCGACGGCTTCCGCATCGACGTGGCGCACGGGCTGGTCAAGGCCGCCGGGCGGCCGGACGTCGGCCACAGCGGTCAGCTCAGGCTGCTCGGCAGCGAGCCGCTGCCCTTCTTCGACCAGGACGGGGTGCACGCCGTCTACCGGAGTTGGCGCGCGGTTCTCGACGAGTACCCGGGCCAGCGCATCGGCGTCGCCGAGGCATGGACCCCGAGCGCCGAGCGCACCGCCCGCTACCTGCGCCCCGACGAGCTCCACCAGGCGTTCAACTTCCACTTCCTCACCGCCGAGTGGGACGCCGCCGCGCTGCGCACCGTCATCGACGCCTCGCTGGACGCGATGCGCCCGGTCGGCGCCGCCACCACCTGGGTGCTCTCCAACCACGACGTCGTACGACACGCCACCCGCTACGCCGACCGGGACGCTGGGCCGGGCCTTGAGCTGGACCGTGCGCAGGGCCTGCGGCGGGCCAGGGCCGCGACCCTGCTGATGCTGGCGCTGCCCGGCTCGGCCTACCTCTACCAGGGCGAGGAGCTCGGACTGCCCGAGGTCACGGACCTTCCCGACGAGGTGCGGCAGGACCCCTCGTTCCGGCGCGGCACCGGGCAGGACGGGCTGCGCGACGGCTGCCGGGTGCCGCTGCCCTGGTCGGGCGAGGCCCCGCCGTACGGCTTCGGGCCCGAGCCCGGCGGCCCGAGTTGGCTGCCGCAGCCGGCGGACTGGGCCCCGTTGAGCGTGGCCGCGCAGACCGGGGACCCGGACTCGACGCTGGAGCTGTACCGGCGGGCGCTGACGGTACGGCGCGAGCAGCCGGCGCTGGGCGCGGGTGACGCGGTGCAGTGGCTGCCGGCTCCCGACGGGGTGCTCTCCTTCCGGCGCACGGCGCCCCAGGGCAGCGTGCAGTGCACGGTCAACACCACCGCACGCCCCATCGCGCTGCCCGAGCCCGGCCCCGTCCTCGTCTCCAGCGCCGGACTCGCCCCCGCGACGGGGGGCCTGCGCGAACTGCCCGCCGATACGGCGGTGTGGTGGGCGGTGTGAGCGCGGCGAGAGGGTGAGGACGCCGGGCGCGGTGGCGCGGCCGGCGCGGCTGGCACCGGGCCGCGGCGGGAAGGCGGCGGGACCGGGGCCCGCCGCCCGACGGCCCCGCCCAACCCTCAGCCGCGCAGCCGCACGCCGTACCGGGTGCGCAGCCGGCGGATCTCCCAGTACGCGAGGGCTGTCACAGTGGCCGGGCCGCCGACGAGGAAGACGTACGCAATGACGGGCGGGCCGCTGGGCAGGCCGCCGATGGCGGCGAGTTCCCCGACCAGGACGCAGGTCAGCAGTGCTGGGGCGGCGGGGTGGACGGCGGCCACGCCGAAGCCGGTACGGACGACGGTGGCCGCGGCGAACAGGAACAGGAAGACCGACCAGATGCAGACGGCGATGCTCGCGAGCACCAGCAGGGTTCCCAGGGAACCGCCCACATGGGAGGGGTTGGCCAGGTCGAGACCGTAGAACAGGGCCGGCACCATCGCCAACGAGCCGAAGAACAATCCGAGTTGGCGCAGTGGGCCGCGTAGTGCGGCGCGCATGGCGGGGCGGCGGGCGGGCGGTGCGCACCAGATGAGGACGCCGAGGACGACCGGCGCGCTGACGATGAGCAGCCAGGGCGTGAGTGCCAACGCGACCCAGTGGGCCGACAGTTCCTGGCCCACGTCCGCCATGTTGCCGAAGACCGCGAGCACCGCGATCGAGCACCCGACCGCGGCCCAGGTCCTGAGCCGCCTGAGCCGCGCCATGGTCGGGTCAAGGACGGGGGCCGGGGCTGCGGTACGGACGAAGACGCGCCACGCGGTGAGGCGGGCGCTGCGCGCGAGCGCGTACAGCACCAGGAACGGGGAGAACAGGAGCAGTACGGGAAGCAGGAAGACCAGCGCGCCGGGCGGCACCCGGAGCACCAGCCGCAGGAGCGAGGGCCAACCGCGCGGGCGCGGCACGGGGTCCGGGGCGCCTGGGGGCGGTGGTGGTGTCGGTGGCGGTGGTCCGGGCTGCGGTGGCAGTGGGCCGCCACCCGGTGGCGCGGGATGTGGTGGGCCGCCTCCCCAGCGGACGGTGGTCATCTCCGCACACCTCACCTTCTGGGCTCGCTGCACCTGCTGGGCCTGTTGCGCGCTCGGGGCCGGCGCCCCGGCCGTCGGCGCGGGACCGGCCCCCAGGCCAAGACGCCCGCGCCGCGCCGGACGGTTGCCGCTGCCGGCGGCGCGCCGGGTCGCCCGGGCACGGTGTCATGATGCGCCGGGCGGGCGAGTTGGCGGCGCTGCGGGGGCGGCGCGGCGCGGAGCGGAGCGCGGCGATCCCCCCACCTGGCCCAGGGAACGCGGCCCGGCACGGTGCCGCGTACTCACCGGCTTTCCGTGCCCCCGGCCGGCCGCGGCCACCTGTCGTCGGCGTACGGGCCTGCCGGCGTACGGGCCCGCCGGCCGGAAGGGGAGCCAAGGACGGGGCGGGGCGGTGCCGGGAGGGCAGCCAAAGACGGGACGGGGCGGGGCGGTGCCGGGAGGGCCG
>NZ_JBEHZD010000383.1:0-7940 GCF_040240285.1 Streptomyces sp. HSW2009
GATCCGCAGCGTCACCGTCTCCCCGGTCACCGGGCGCCCGGCCCGTAGGCAGCCGTAGACGACGGCGGCCAGCAGGCCGGGCGCCACGTCCTCGCCGGTGGCCACCGCCTCCACCACCCGCCCGTCCCGCAGCCCGACCAGCGTGCCGCCGTCCCGGACCGCCGAGCCGGCCAGCAGGCTGCCGGGCAGGTCGGCCAGGGTGGTGCGGACCCAGCGCAGGGCCTCGGCCGGCGATGCGGCGGGCGCCCGGCGGACCACCACCGATGCGCTCTCGACCAGCCGGCGGTCGGGTTCCGCGTCGCTGGCGGCGAGGTGGACGAAGCGGTCGGCGGTCTCCAGCGGTACGGCGCCGGGGCCCGCATGGTCGAGCACCGTCGCGGGCGTGCGCCGCACGGTGACGCAGGTGCGCCCGGAGCGTTCGGCGACGGCGGTCGCCACCCGCCACGCGGTGGGCGGCGTGACGTCGGGGGCGTCCGGCAGCGGCAGCGCCTTGGCGGTCGGCGGCGGGGTGCCCGGCTCCGGCAGCCTGAGCAGCCGGTAGAGGGCGGTCCGCAGCCGGGCCAGCGCCTGACCGGGTTCGGCGAACGCCTGCCGGGCCACTGCCGCGTACCGCTCGCGCGAGTGGTCCCGTACGGTGTCCTCGATCTGCTGGCGCAGCCCGTCGCGCAGTACGAGCCGCGGTGCCAGGTCCGCGAGCCGGTGCGCCGCGGTGCCCGGCACCGAGTCGCTGCCGAACGCGGCGAGCAGCAGCGGCGTGCCGAGCGCCGCCCCGTACAGCGTGACCGAGCCGTGGTCCCCGATGACCACGTCGGCCGCGATCAGGCCGGCGCGCCAGGCGTGCACCGGCGGCATCAGGAGCAGCCCCGCGTCGAGCGCCGGCGCCTGGGTGGTGCGGAGCTGCCAGGTGCCGTGCGCGGACCAGACGTTGGGGTGCACGATGGCGCCGACTCGGAACTCGTCGTGCGGCAACTCGGCGAGCAGCCTGGCCGGCAGGTCGGGCACCTGGCCGAGCAGCGAGGTGGGGCCCCAGGTGGAGCTGACCATCACCAGCCGCTGGTGGTCGGCGACGCCGAGCGCCTCCCGGTAGGCGGCCCGCCAGGCGCGGCTGGCCAGCAGGTCGTCGTAGCAGGCGTCGCCGGCCAGCAGCACCCGCCCGGCGGCCTTGGGGTGCGCCGTGACGAGCTGTTCCTCCTGGCTCGGGTGGGAGACGGCGAGCCAGGCGCGGCCGGCCTCCAGGAGCGCGTCCGACACGACCCCGGACAGCCGCTCGCCGGTGCCCCGGGAGTCCGGCACCCGCTTCTGGAAGCCCACCCCGTGCGGCAGGACGAGGACCGGGCAGTCCCCGTCCGGTACGTCGATGTTCTCGCTGGCGGACAGCACCAGGTCCGGCGCGACCTGCCCCACCTGCTCCCAGGGCATGACCCGGCAGCCGGCCCCGTTGAGCAGCGCGAGCACCCCGTCGTTGAAGGCGGACGTGGGGTCGTACGCGAAGACGACGGTCACCCGGCTGTCCCCGCGCAGCAGCGCGGGCAGCGACTCCAGGATGCGGACGGTCGAGGTGACGGTACGGGCGGCGACCACCAGGACGCGCTGGCCGTGGAAGGTGTTCCACCGCTGGGCGTCGTCCCCTACGGGCGCGCGAAGGATCGGATTACCGAGCATCGTGCCCACCCAGGCTCGCGGCTCGCGGCTCGCGGCTCGCGGCTCGCGGCTCGCGGCTCGCGGCTCGCGGGCCATGGTCCCTATCGCAAATCAAGTCGCCCGGCAACCTTTCGCGGAGTCGGTGGGTCGGCAGGGGCGGTCCCACCGTAACCGGGCGGGGCGGGTGGGGGAGTGGTGGGTGGGAAGGGCGCAGGGAGTGGCGGGTGGGAGGGCACAGCGCGTGGTGGGTGGGAGAAGTGACGGAGAAGCTCAGCGGGCGGCGGGTGGCGAGAGCCGGCCGGGGCGGGGTGACCCGAGGCACGCGGGGCCGGGGTGTCGTGGCCTAGACTTGCTGAGTTCTGCAATTGGTAAGTTGCCGCGCCCCGCACGCGACGCGGCTCCGCCCGTACGGGCTCGGGGTCCGTGCCGGGGCGTACCGCCTACCGAGACGTCCAGCCAGGGAGGCCATCCAGTGAGTGGTGAGGCACCGGAGCGCGCCGGCTCCGCTGAGCAGGGCGCGGCCACCCCGGCCGCGAAGCCGCAGACCATGACGGAGCAGCCGGCAGGGCCGCGGGCCGCGGCGGAGCCGGCCGAGGCGGCGACGGCCGAGCCGCGCACGCCGCACGTCGCCGAGGTTCAGCCGGCGACAGCCGCCACGGCGCAGCCGGCGCAGGCCACCGAAACGCAGCCGGCCGCAGCGACCGAGGCGCAGCCGGCGGAGGCGGACCGGGCCCCGGCGCCCGACGCCACCACTGCCCGGGCGAAGGAAGCCGCCGCCGCGAAGACCAAGGAGAGCGAGTCGTGGCTTGAGCGCGGCGTGGCGATCCGCGTCGGGTTCTACGTCTTCGGCACGCACCTGTTCGCCGGCTTCATCTGGCTGCTGTTCTACCTCGGCCAGCACGCCAACAAGTAGCCGCAGCTCTCCCGGCGCGCAGCCGGTGGCCGGGCCGGCTAGGTCGACGGCTTCGACTTCCCGGTCGCAGCGCGCAGGTCGGCGAGGAGTTCGGCCTGGCTGGTCAGCACGCCGGTCAGGATCGTACGGGCGGTCGCCAGCAGTTCGGCCACGTGCGGCGTGGTCAGCGAGTAGTAGACGGTGGAGCCCTCCTTGCGGGGCACCACCAGGTTCGCGCGCCGCAGTACGGCCAGTTGCTGCGAGAGGTGTGCGGGCTCGACGCCGACTTCGGGCAGCATCTCGGCGACCGCGTGTTCGCGCTCGCTCAGCAGCTCAAGCACCCGGATGCGGACCGGATGACCGAGGGTCTTGAAGAATTCGGCCTTGAGCTGGTACAGGGGCGTACTCACTGAACCGGCCTCCCGTTCCGCCCGTGGGCGACCGGCCGCCGGTGCCGTCGCCGCGAATGCTCCGCGCGGTCCGTCCGCCCAGAATCCATCAACCTGCGCCATCCTCCCCGCGCGGGGACCGCGCCGGAACCACCCCGAGCCGGTCTGCCGAGCCGTCGTCGCGGGCGGCCCGCGCCGTGGACCTCCGCGCGGTGCGCACGTCCGACCGGCGGGATCGCGCCCTTCAACTTAGCACTGCGCCCGGCAGGTCCCCGCGCCGTGCGCGCCCCGCTGCCCGCCCCGGCCTGCGCCGTCACCGGCGGGTTCGGGCCGGTGGTTCCCGCCCCGAGCCGTGCCCGCGCCGGGTGCGTACCGTACGGGCGTCGGTCGCCCCCCCTCCCGTGCGTCACAGCGGCAACACGACCCACACGCTCTTGCCGCCGCCGTCGGCGTCCCGCTGCACGCTGGCGGTGCCGTCGAGGGCAAGCGTGAGCTCGGCGATGGTGGCCAGGCCGCTGTTGCCGGACATCGGGCCGGACAGCAGGGGCTGGTACGGGTGCCGGTCGTGCACCCCGAACGCCAGGGTCTGTCTGCGCGCCGCGTACACGACGGTGACCTGCGAGGAGAGGTCCGCCGCATGGCGCACGCTGTTGGTCACCAACTCGCTGAGGATCAGCAGCGCGGGATCGGTGACCGGGTGGCGCACCAGGCCGTTGATGCCCCATTCGGTCAGGGCCAGTTCGGCGGTCTCGCGGGCCATCCGCACCGCGGCCGGCATCGTCGGCAGGGTCAGAACGTGCCGGTAGGGCAGGGCGGTGACCTCGGCGAACCCGGTGGGGTCGATCACGGGCGCGGCCCCGCGGGGGACAGCCGGAACCCGGTCACCGACTGCGGGAGGAGTCGGACGAGCGTGTCGTGCGGGCCGTGTATCCAGCCGGTCAGGGTGCGCCGGTAGTGGGCCACCTCGTCCCGGTCGGTGAGCAGTTCGGCGGGCCCGCTGACGGTCACGCTCCAGCCGGCGTCCTTCCCGACGGCGGTCGGCCAGACGTCGACGTGGTACGCCACCGGGGCCCCGCCCTGTTGCAGCGCGGCGCCCGGCACCGGCGCGCGGACGACCAGATGGCCGTGGGCGAGCACGTGGGCGGCGGGTCGGAGGGCGGGAGCGCCGCGGTGCGGATAGACCAACCGCCCGCTGCTGCTGCCCTCCAGCAGGTACAGGGCCTCCGCCCCCGATACCTCAACCAGGCGGTGGGCGGCGTCAGTTGTGCTCATCGGGGCGGTTCCTCGGCTGACGGGACGGACGGGCTGCGTACGGCGGTGCCCCGGGCCCGGCGGCCGGCGGGACCAGGCCCGGGCCCGGCCCCGCAGGGCGAAACCGACCGACCCCCTCCACCCCGACCTCCAGCGCTCCCGCGTACGCCCCCGCCGTCACCGGTGCGCGCGCACGGCCCGGGGCGAGGCCCGGAGCACCCGCGGACACCTCAAGGCACGGCCCACACCATCTAATGAATTGCAAAGTTTCGCAATTCCGTGATCCGGTGGCGTGTGGGGCGAGAGGTGATCCGGGGTCCCGGCAACTCGGCCGGCGCCCCGCCCCGTACCCGCCCGGCGCGCCGCTGTATCTGCTGTACCGGCCGCACCTGTCCGGACCGGCCGCACCTGTCCGGCGCGCGGCCGTACTCGCCATGCCGGCCGTACCCGCTTGCCGTACCGGCTGTATTCGCTCGCCGTGCCGCCGTACTCGCCGTGCCCGTCCGCCGGGCCGTCAGCCGCGGCGGGCCGCCGTCGCCGCGGTGCGGGCCCGGCTCGCGATGGCCACCCCGACCACGGCGGCGAGGATGTGCACGGTGATGCCGGCCGCGAATCCGCCGGGCAGCCAGCTCAGAAGCCCGGCGTCATCGTGGTTGACGAGTTGGCGGATCGCGCCCTGGGCGCCCAGCACGAGCAGGACCACGCCGAGGCCCTGCAAGATGTCGTACTTCATATGCTGCCTTCCGTTTCCGGAAACGTCGCTGCCGTGCAGGATCGCCGCGGAGGGCGGCCGGATGTCCGTGGTCGTCGGGACGGTTTACGGTGCGCTTGCACTGTAAAGGGGGACGGACACGGTTTGCAATGCGGTTGCATGGTGAACGGTGAAGAAGGAGACGCCTTGCCGAAGATCGTTGATGTCGAGGAGCGCCGGAGGCGGCTGGTCGAAGCCGTCTGGGCGCTGGCGGTACGGGGCGGCGTCGAGCAGGTGACGCTGCGCAAGGTCGCCGACGAGGCGGGCGTCTCCATGGGGCAGGTGCAGCACTACTACCCGTCCATGCAGGCCCTGGTCAGGGACGCGCTCGACCGGGCCGTGCAAGCGGTCAACACGTCCATCGAGACCGCGATCCACGCGGCGGGCGAGGCCGGCCCGGAAGCCGTGCTCCGCGCCTGCCTGCACGCCCTGATCAACCCTGCGGAGGAGAGCGTGCGGCTGACGCGGTTCTGCCTGGCGGTGGCGGGGCGCGCGGTTTCCGACCCGACCATGGCCACGGTGCTGGCCCCGGCCGCCGGCGAACTGCTCTCCTCCACCGCCGACCTGATCGCCGCCGCCCGACAGGAACGCGGCGCCGCGCCCCGCGACACGGGCCGCACGGACGCCGACGTCTGCTGGACGCTCGCCACCGGCCTCGGCACGGACGTCGCCCTGGGATACCGCTCACCGGAGGACGCCCGCCGGGTGCTTGACCATCACATCGGCCAGATCGTCGGCGGGTGAAGCGGGGGGCCCGTTGCAGCAGTCAGGGGCGATGGGGCCGGTGGGGCTCGCGGGCATCGTGGGCTTTGTGGGGGAGCGGCGGGGGCAGCTACCTCGGGCACGGGGTGCTCGTCGGCCGGACTGCCGTGATCACCGGTGGCGACTCGGGGATCGGCCGGGCCGTTGCCCCCGCGCCTACGCCCGCGAGGGGGCGACCGTCACCTTCACCCACGGGCTGGTTCGCCCGTGGCGCGGAGCCGGCAGCCGCAGTCGGAGCCGTAGTTGTAGCCGGCCCCAGCAGCCGCCCGCAGCGGGCTGATTGCAGTGGACTGATCGCAGCAGCGGGCCGGGGCGGTCGCTGCGCGCGGTGCCACAGGCCGGGTCCGGCGGTGCCACAGGCCAGGCCCGGCGTGGCCGCCGGCAGCTCCCGCAGGCCGCAGAAAATCGCTGGCCCCCACTCCGCGTACGGGCTACGGTTGCCCCGTTCTGCCGCAGCGAGGGCCAGCGAAGGCCCGGGGCTCGTCCCCGGCCGGCCACCGACGGACCGGTTCCGTGTCCATGCCGATGCCAGCGCCATCAACGCCGGCGACGGTGTCGATAGCCGTGTCGGTGTCGGTGTTGATGTCGCGCCAAGGCGCCGCGCCAGCGGCGGAGCAGCGGAATCGGATCAGTGGAATAGGAAGAGAAAGAGGTGGGGACAGTGACGACGGTCATGGTCGCGGGCGCCGCCCGTACTCAGGAGTTCATCCTTTCCACCCCTGTGGTCTCCGGCTGACACCCACACTTCCGCGCGTCGTACGCGCCTGCGCCGGGGCCACCCTCCGAAGGGTTTCCCCACCTTGTCCAGCAATGCGCTCAACCCGTCATCTTCTGCTGCCTCCACCGAGACCGACGTCGATCTGGCCCCGTACGGCTGGGACGCCGACTGGGAGGCCGAGTTCGCCCCGTACGCCGCACAGGGCCTGGTGCCCGGCCGCGTCGTCCGCGTCGACCGCGGTCAGTGCGACTGCATCACCCCGGCCGGTCTGATCAGGGCCGACACCGAGTACGTCACCCCGCACGACCCGCTGCGCGTGGTCTGCACCGGGGACTGGGCGGCGGTCGACCCGGTCGGCGGCGACCCGCGGTACGTACGGACGCTGCTGCCGCGCCGCACCTCCTTCGTCCGCTCCACGTCCTCGCAGCGCTCCGAGGCGCAGATCCTCGCCGCCAACGTGGACCACGCGATCATCGCCGTCTCACTCGCGGTCGAACTCGACCTCGGACGCGTCGAACGCTTCCTCGCCCTGGCGTGGGAGTCCGGCGCCACTCCCCTGGTCGTCCTCACCAAGGCCGACCTCGTCGGCGACGAGACCACGCTCGGCCACCTGCTCGCCGACACCGAGACCAGCGCGCCCGGCGTGCAGGTGCTCGCCGTGAGCGCGGCCACCGGCGCGGGCATGGACGTCCTGGCCGCCTCGCTCGCCGGCGGTACGGCCGTACTGCTCGGCCAGTCGGGTGCCGGCAAGTCCACCCTTGCCAATGCGCTGGTCGGCGCCGATGCGCAGGTGGTGCAGGCCACCCGCGACGCCGACGGCAAGGGCCGGCACACCACGACCACCCGCAACCTGCTCGCCCTGCCGTGGGGCGGGGTGCTCATCGACACCCCCGGGCTGCGCGGCGTCGGCCTGTGGGACGCGGAGGGCGGCGTGGCCCGCGCGTTCGCCGAGATCGAGGCGCTGGCCGCGGAGTGCAGGTTCCACGACTGCGCGCACGAGAGCGAGCCCGGCTGCGCGGTGCTCGCCGCGCTGGACGCCGGCGAACTCCCCCCGCGCCGCCTGGACAGCTACCGCAAGCTGCTCCGCGAGAACGAGCGCATCGCCGCCCGCTCGGACGCCCGCCTCCGGGCCGAGATGCGCCGCGACTGGAAGCAGCGGCAGGCCCTCGGCCGCCACATGATGGAGCGCAAGCGCGGCCCGATCCGCAAGCCGTAGCGGTGGGGGTAGGAGTAGGGGTGGGCGAGCCCGTGGCCCGTGGTCGCGACCGGCGGTCCGGGCCCGTGGCCGGCGGCGTGCGTGCTCCGGGCGGCGGGCCCCGTCGCCCCAGGCGCCCGCCCCGGCCATCGGCCCCCGGCCCGCGGAGACCCAGAACCAGGAACGAGGGGTACGGGGTACGGGGCGGGGCGCTGAGGTGCGGGACGCGAGGGGAGCGGGGCAAGTGCGGGGGTACTCCGTACGAACGCCCCCGGGACCGGCGGCGCGGCCATCCGCGCATCCGGCTGGCCGGGGTCGGCGGGGCGGGGTAAGGATGGGGC
>NZ_JBEHZD010000384.1:0-7934 GCF_040240285.1 Streptomyces sp. HSW2009
CACCCCCGACTGGGTCAGCTCCGCGTGCCCCCGCCGGGGGGGCCCCGCCCCCCGGGCGCCGCGCCGCGGGCGGCGGCCGGCGCGGGCCCGGGCGGCGCACGGGGAGTGCACCGCCCGGGTACCCAGTCTCGCCGGCGGTTCTCGCAGGCCGACCGGTGGGGCGCTACTGGCGCTGGCTCGCGCCGCTCAGGGCCGTCTGGCGCAGGGCCAGGCGGGCCGGCAGGGTGGTGGAGAGCAGGCCGAGCAGGACGGCGGCGCCGGCGATGGACGCGTACAGACCGGCCGGGATGTGCGGGGCCTCGCCGGTGATGCCGTGGGTCATCGGGTTGAGCGTGATCAGCGCGATGGCGGTGCCGATGGCCACGCCCGCGCCGCCGACCAGCAGGGCCTCCCAGCGGACCATGCCGAGGATCTGGCGCCGGGTGGAGCCGACCAGGCGCAGCATGCCCAACTCGCGGCGGCGGTCGAGGACCGTCATGACGAGGGTGTTGGCGGCGGCGACGGCGGCGAATCCGCCCAGTACGGCGGCCATGGTGGTGTTGGCCCAGGCGTTGAGTTCGCTGTCCTTGTCCTGGGCCGCCGCGTACCCGTCGGGATCGGTGACCGCGCCGAGCGGGGCGAGGGCCGCGGCCACCTTCGCCGGGTCGCCGCCCGGGGCCCGCTTGACCAGGACGTCGCTGTCGAACCCGGAGGTCACGTGCGGGGCGAGCATCGAGCGCGCGAGGGTGAGCTGGGCCAGGCCGAGGCCGCGTCCGTAGGTGGCGACCACCTCGGGGCGGCTGACCGTGCCGTCGGGCAGCACGATCCGCAGCCGCTCGCCGACCTCGACGCCGGCCGCGTCGGCCAGCAGGTGGTCGACGGCGACGGTGCCGGGGCGGCCGATGGCGGCCTGGTCGCCGCTGCGCAGGTCCAGGTCCTGGACGGCGCGCAGTTGGCTGCCGGTGCCGGAGATCCCCTGGGTGGGGACGTTGAGCAGCATGCGGTTCTCGCCGGAGCCGGTCTGTACGAGGGCGCCGGTGCGCAGCAGGCCGACGGCGGTGGCCACGCCCGGGGTGCGGGCGGCGCGGGCCGCGGTGCCGGCGGGCAGCCCGTCGGGCGAGCTGATGACGTGGTCGGCGACGACTCCGGCGCGGCGCTGGTCGGACGCCGCCTGCGCCTGGCTGGTGTGCAGGAACACCAGGGTCGAGGAGAAGGCCATGGCCAGCACGATGGGGGTGAGGGCGGAGGCGAGTCGGCGGGAGTTGGCGCGCGTGTTGGCCGCCGCGAGGTGGGCCGCGGCGCCGCCGAGGCTCAGCGGCAGCCCGATGAGCCAGGCGCAGAGCCGGGCGATGATCGGCCCGAGCAGGCTGACCGCGAGCATGAAGAGCATGACGACGCCGAGTGCGAGGTTGGCCGCGTCGTCGCCGCTCTCCTCGGCCGCGACACCGGCCAGCGCGATGGCGCCGACGAGCGCGCCGGCGCCGATGACGGTACGGATGACGCCGGGATTGGAGCGTTCCACCGCGGCCTCGCTGAGCGCCTGGCCCGGCTTGATCTTCGCGGGGCGGCGGGCCGCGAGCAGCCCGGCGCACACCGCGGCGAGCAGCCCGGCGCCGACGGCGCACAGCAGCGGCAGCCAGGTGACCTGGAGTTCGACGCCGTCGGGGATGGCGCCCTTGTCGCGGAGTTGGTCGAACCACCAGTGCGCCAGGGCGATGCCGGGCAGGCAGCCGAGCGCGCCGGCCAGCGGGGCGACCAGCAGGGCCTCGGTCGCCACCGAGCGGCGCAGTTGCCGCGGGGTGGCGCCGATGGCGCGCAGCAGGGCGAACTCGCGGGAGCGCTGGCTGACGCAGAGGGCCACGGTGCCGGCGGTGGTGAAGATCGCGACGAGCGCGGCGATGCCGCCGAAGCTGCCGCCGACGCCGACGAGGACGTCCTGGGCCCCGGCGACGCCGGGCTCCTCCACGCCGCCGCGGTCGTCGCCGGTGTGCACCTTGGCCTTGCCGGCCACGGCCCGCTCGACCTGGTCGGCGAGGTCGCCGGTGCTGGTGCCCGGCTTGGGCAGGACGGCGATCGCGTCGACCTTGCCCGGGTGGCCCGAGAGCGCGTCGGCGCGCTGGTCGGTGAGCCAGGCGGTGGGCGCGTTGACTGCGGCCCTGGCGTGCGGTGCGGCGATGCCGGTGACGCGGACCCGGTGGGCGCCGTCGGCGCTGGTCACGGTGGTGTGGGAGCCGACGGTCAGCCGCGCGGCGCGGGCGGTGGCCGCATCGAGCACGACCTCGTCCCCGGCGCGCGGGGCGGCGCCGCTGGCGAGCTTGGTGCCGGTGAAGGCGGTGGAGCCCCAGCCGTGCGCGGTGACGGTGCCGGCGGCGGTGCGCAGCGGATAGCTGAGGTCGGGGATGGCCGCGGCGACGCCGGGGGCCCGGGAGACCTTCGCGACCAGGCGGGCGTCGAGCCGTGCGGTGTCGGGCAGCAGGGTGCCCTCCTGGTCGCCGCCGGCCTCGTAGTGTGCCTTCTGCTCCGCCGCTGCGACCACGGGGGCGTCCGCGTACCGCTGGGGCGGCGCTGCTGCCCGTACGCCGCTCTCCAGCAGGATGCCGCAGGCCGAGACGATCAGCGCGGCCATCATCAGGGCGACGAAGGTGCCGGCGAAGGAGGCGGGCTTGAAGCGGATGGCCGCCCGGGCCAGGCCGTTGGTGAGGGAGCGCGCCATCAGGCCACCGCCCCTGCCGTCGCGTGGTGCGGGGCCTTGCGGGTGCGTGCGGTGAGGGAGGTCATCCGGGCGGCGATCTGCTCGGCGCTGGGCCGGGTGAGCTGGTCGGCGATGGCGCCGTCGGCGAGGAAGAGCACGCGGTCGGCGTAGCTGGCGGCGGTCGGGTCGTGGGTGACCATGACGACGGTGGCGGCGAGCGCGTCCACGGCGTGCCGCAGCAGGGCCAGGACCTCGGCCGCGGTGCCGGTGTCCAGGGCGCCGGTCGGTTCGTCGGCGAAGACCACGTCGGGCCGGGTGACCAGGGCGCGGGCGATGGCCACGCGCTGCTGCTGGCCGCCGGAGAGCTGGCCCGGGCGGCGGCCGGCGTGGGCGTCGAGGCCGACCTGGGCGAGCACCCGGGCGGCGGCCGTGCGGTCGGGGCGGCGGCCGGCGAGCCGCATCGGGAGCAGCACGTTCTGTTCGACGGTGAGCGAGGGCAGCAGGTTGAACGCCTGGAAGACGAAGCCGAGGCGGCTCCGGCGCAGCGCGGTGAGCTCGTTCTCCTTCATGCCGGTGATCTCCGTGCCGCCGAGGCGCACCGAGCCTTCGGTGGGCCGGTCGAGCCCGGCGGCGCACTGGAGGAAGGTCGACTTGCCCGATCCGGAGGGGCCCATGACGGCGGTGAAGCTGCCGCGGGGCAGGGCGAGGTCGATGCCGCGCAGGGCGTGCACGGTGCCGGAGCCGCGCCCGTACTGGCGGCGCACGCCGCGCAGTTCGACGGCCCAGTCACCGGTGGTGGCGCCGGGCGCGGCCGGCGGGGGGCCGGCGGGGGCCGGGCGGGCGGGGGGCTGGGGCGGTGCGCCGTACGGGGCGCCGGGCGCAGCACCGGGGGCGGTGCCGTACGCCGGGCCGGGGCCCGTTCCGTACGGAGCGGCGTGGGCGGCGCCCGATGCAGCGCCGTACGGAGCGCCGTAGGCCGGCGGGGTGCCGGGGGCGGGTGGAACGGGGCCGGGGGTGGGTCGGCCGGGCGTCGGGTGCCCCGCATCCGGCTTGGTGCGACGCCTGTTCCGCAGCCCCATCGTCTGTCCCGTCCTTCGCTGTTGCGGCGCGTGCACCCGGCGGTGCGCAGCGCCTGTGTCCCGGGTGTGGTCGGCACCCGGCTGACGTGGTCTTTCAACACCTCGAACCTACGGATCGCGGGCACCTCGCAGCCATGGCGGCCACCGGCGGATCGAGGGTGGGGAAAACCCGATGGCCGATGCGGGGGATCGGTCCCGGGGCCGGTTCGGGCGAGGGCGCGTACGTTTGTGGAGTAGGACATTCCGGTCTGGCGACAGGGTCGAATAATCGTTTGGTAAACTAATTACATACGACTTCTTGACTCCCCCTTGACCTCACCGTCGGGCCAACCTCTGGAGGAGCCATCGGACACGCGGACACCCTCATCGCCATGGGCGGGGCGTTCCTCGCCGCCGCGGTGCTCGCCCGCCTGGGCGCGCGCATCGGGCTGCCCACCATTCCCCTGTTCATCCTGGCCGGCATCCTGCTGGGCCCCAACACGCCGGGCATCGTCCTGGTCGAAGACCCGCACGAGTTCGAGATGCTCTCGGCGCTCGGCCTGGTCCTGCTGCTCTTCTACCTCGGTCTTGAGTTCCACATGGACGACCTCAAGACCGGTGGCCGCAAGATGGCCATCGCGGGCGGCGCCTACCTCGCGCTGAACGTGGGCGCCGGTCTCGCCTTCGGCTTCGCGCTCGGCTGGGGCACCTCCGAGGCGCTGGTGCTCGCCGGTGTGCTCGGCATCTCGTCATCGGCGATCGTGACGAAAGTCCTGGTGGACCTCGGGCGGATCGGCAATCCGGAGACCAAGCCGATCCTCGGCATCATCGTGGTCGAGGACATCTTCCTCGCGCTCTACCTCGCGGCACTCCAGCCGGTGATCTCCGGCGCCGACAGCCTGTCGTCGGCCGCGCTCGATGCGGGCAAGGCGTTCGGCTTCCTGCTGCTGCTCGCCGCGCTGGCGCGCTGGGGCATCGAACTGATCGGCCGGCTCTTCGCCACCCGCGACAACGAGCTGCTGGTGATCTCCTTCCTGGGGGCCGCGGTCTTCGTGGCGGGCGTCTCCGAATGGTTCGGCGTGGCCGATGCGATCGGCGCGTTCATGGTCGGTCTGATGCTCGGCAGCACCGCGTCCGGCAACCGCATCCGCAAGCTCGTGCACCCGCTGCGCGACGCCTTCGGCGCGATCTTCTTCTTCGCCTTCGGCCTCTCCATCGACCCCGGTGACCTGCCGAAGGTGCTCGGCCCGGTCGCCATCGCGGTGGTCGTGACCATGGTGATGAACGTGGCGGCGGGCCAGGTGGCCGCGCGGCTGTACGGGTTCGGCGCCCAGCCGGCGGCGAACATCTCCACCGCGCTGCTGGCCCGGGGCGAGTTCGCGCTGATCCTCGCGACCATGGCGGCGGGCGCGGGCCTGGACGACCGGCTCTCCCCCTTCATCGCCGGCTACGTACTGATCCTCGCGGTCCTCAGCCCGCTGGCGGCGGCCAACGCGCACCGGCTGGCCCGCTTCCTCCCCGGCGGCGACCGGCCCGAGCCGCCCAAGGCCGGGGCGCTCCAGGGCCAGGGCAAGGGCGAAGGCACCGACCCCGAGTAGGCGACGACGGATGACCGACGCGAAAGGGCCGGGCGCAGCGAGAACGCGCCCGGCCTTTCGCGTACGTGGACGCTGCGCGTGCGTGGGCGCTGCGCGTGCGTGGGCCCTTGGCGTACATGGGCGCTGCGCGTACGCGGGCTCCGGCGACGGCGTCTAGTCGCGGCAGATCAGCAGCAGGGCCCGGTCGTCGTTGACGTCCTTGGCCACCGATTCGATCAGGTGCCAGGCCGCGCCCTGGAAGCCGCTGCCCACGTACCGGTCGGCCGCCCCGGTCAGGCGGTCGATGCCGTCGGCGATGTCCCGCTCGGCGGTCTCCACCAGGCCGTCCGTGAAGAGCATCAGGACGTCGCCGGGGCGCAGGCTGCCCTTGACCGGGTCGAACTGTGCCCCGTCGTAGACCCCGAGCAGCGGCCCCTCGGCCGCCACCTCGTCCCACCGCCCGGAGCCGGCGCTCAGGTGCAGCGCGGGCGGGTGGCCCGCGGAGTACAGCTCGTAGTCGCCGCTGTCGAGGTCGAGCACCAGGTGGATGGAGGTCGCGAAGCCCTCGTCCCAGTCCTGGCGCAGCAGGTAGCCGTTGGCCGCGGGCAGGAAGCCGTGCGGCGGCAGCGAGCCGAGCAGCCCGCCGAAGGCGCCGGAGAGCAGCAGCGCCCGCGACGCGGCGTCCATGCCCTTGCCCGACACGTCGGTGAGCACCACTTCGAGGGTGCGGTCACC
Organism: Streptomyces sp. HSW2009; assembly: GCF_040240285.1. Lineage (NCBI taxonomy): Bacteria > Bacillati > Actinomycetota > Actinomycetes > Kitasatosporales > Streptomycetaceae > Streptomyces > Streptomyces sp. HSW2009. Next base: position 6,042 of record NZ_JBEHZD010000384.1, read on the forward strand.
GCCGGTGCGGGCCGCGACCACGAAGTCGCCGGAGAAGGACTGGCCGCCGGCCGGGCGCAACGACATCTCGCGGTGCCAGCCGCGCGGCAGCGAGGGCAGCTTGCTCTGCACCCGGATGCGTTCGCGCAGGTCGAAGAGCATGGTGCCGCCGCCGCGCCAGGGCACCCCGACCCGGCTGCGGAACTGGGCGATCAAGAGCCCGAGGAAGCCGACCGCGGCCACCACCAGGATGGTGCCGGCCGTCACCCGGTCCTCGCCGCCGATGTACGACTGGACCAGCGCCGCCTCGATGATCAGGGCCGCGGCCGACGTCGCGTACAGCGCGAGCAGGCTGGCCGGGCGCAACAGCAGACCGCCGGCGACGATCGGCAGCACCAGGGCGGCCGGGTCGCACCAGTCGGGCCAGGCGATGGTGCCTGCGGCGATCGCGGGGACCGAGACGAGCAGGACGGCCAGGGCCACCCAGTCGGAGCCGTCCCCACGGAAGTAGTCCACCCCCGCCTTACGCACGCGGGTGCGGGCCCGGTGGAGCGCCTTGCGCATCCGGGCCGTCGGGGTCTCCACACTTCCGGTCATCTCATCCGGACCTTATCCACCCGCCACCATGCTCCGTACATTTCTCCGTCTCCGACGCTTCGCATGGTCGCCCCGACGTCAGGTTGTCGGCTACGCCCCGGTTCACCGGCCGAGAAGGGAATCTTAAGCGAAATGCGTTCGCCTGTGCGGGTACGAGGCGGATGGGCCGATGCGTAGCGAGGGGATCACCGCGTGCTGCGGACGGTCGCGTACGGCGTGTGGTAGGGGCTGGGGCAGTCGGCGGGCGTACGGCGGGTCCGCTGCACGGGCGGCACAAACGGCCCGAAATCGGCGGGTGGACGCTGGGGCCAGGGCTCAGGAGCGGCGTTGACAGCCCGGGCACCAGAAGAGGTTGCGGGCGGCGAGTTCAGCGGTGCGGATCTCGTCGCCGCAGAGGTGGCAGGGCTGGCCGGCCCTGCGGTAGACGTACACCTCTCCCCCGTGGTCGTCCACCCGGGGCGGGCGGCCCATGGCCTCGGGCAGGTGCTCGGGCCGCACCGTGTCGATGCGGTTGTGCCGGACTCCCTCGCGCATCAGCACGATCAGATCGACCCAGATCGCGTCCCACTGCGCGCGGGTGAGGTCACGGCCGGCCAGGTACGGATCGATGCCGTGCCGGAACAGCACCTCGGCGCGGTACACGTTGCCCACCCCGGCGATCACCTTCTGGTCCATCAGGAGGGCGGCGACGGTGGACCGGCTGCGGGCGATGCGCCGCCAGGCGGCGTCCCCGTCCGCGCTCGGGTCGACGTCCGCGGCGCGGCGGGCTCCGGCCGGCGGGCCGACCACCCGCAGCGGGTCGGGGCCGAGCCGGTCGTGTATCGCCTGCTTCTCGCCGTCGGTGATCAGGGCGCAGGTCGTCGGGCCGCGCAGGTCGGCGTGGGCGGTGGGGCCCACCAGGCGCAGCCGTACGGTGTCGGTGGCCGGCGGCGCCGGGACCGGGCCGAAGCCGAGCTTGCCGAAGAGGCCGAGGTGGATGTGGACCCAGCCGGCGGCGGCGAAGCCGAGGAAGAGGTGCTTGCCGTGGGCGTCGGCCGCGGTCAGCGGCTGACCGTCGATCAGCGCCGCGCCGTCGGCGAACTTCCCCTGGGGGCTGCTCGCCGCGAGGGGCCGATCGGCGAAGCGCTCCCGGTAGTCCGCGGCGAGACGGTGGATCGTATGCCCCTCAGGCACGCTGGGTTCCTCCGACGCACGCGGCGCGGCGGGCGGGGGCGGTCCCCCGCCCCCCGGGCGGCCGCGGGGGGGGGGGGGGGGGGGGGGGCCCGGCCCCCCGCGGGGGGGGGGGGGGGGGGCCGCGCGGCGGGGGCGGGGCGCCCC
>NZ_JBEHZD010000385.1:0-7928 GCF_040240285.1 Streptomyces sp. HSW2009
CCCCGCCGCCCTCAGGCCTCGCCGTGCCCGGGGGGGGGCGGCGGCGGGCCGGCCCCCCCGGGCCCCGGGGCCCCGGGCGCGGGGGCGCCCCCCCCCCCCCCGCGGTCAGGTGTCACAGCGGGCCCGGGCGCGCCACGGGACGGTCGGGCGCCGTACGGGACGGCACCGACGCCGCCCCGTACGACCCGTTCACACGGTCACACGGTCACTTCAGCCGAACCGGCCAAGGCCAGCCCCGGCCGGCCGCAGACCATCGCCCCTGCGGTCAGCCGCCGAGCTGTTCGGCCGCGCCCTTGATGTCCTGGGCGAAGTGGCTCACCTGGGTGTAGACACCGGGCTTGCCGGGCCGGGCGCAGCCCTCGCCCCAGCTCACGATGCCGACCTGAATCCACTCGCCGGCATCGTCCTTGCGGAACATCGGGCCACCGGAGTCACCCTGGCAACTGTCCACGCCGCCCGACTGCGTGCCGGCGCAGATCTCCTCGTCGTCCACCAGCCCGGCGTACGAGCCGCCGGCGGCCTTGCAGGTCGCGTCGTCCAGGAAGGGCACGGTGGCCTTCAGCATCCACTGCTGCTGGCTGCCGCCCTCGCGGTCGGCGCCCCAACCGGCTATCTGGAAGTCGCCGTTGTCGTACGCGTCCGTGTCGGCGATCTTCAGCGTGGGCTGGTCGATCGGCCGGTCGAGCTTGATCAGGGCCCAGTCCTTGCCGGTGCCGTCGTAGCCCGGGGCCTGGAGCACCTCGGTGGAGGTGGCGGTCTGGGCGGCGGGGTCGGACAGGTCGACCACGCCACCGGTGACGCCGATGTCGGTGTTGGGGCCGCTGCCGTCCACGCAGTGCGCGGCGGTCAGCACGATGTCCTGGGTGTACAGCGCGCCGCCGCAGCCCATCGACAGCCGGACCATGAAGGGGAATTCGCCCTGTTCGGCCGGGGTGCCGCCGACGATCCTGGTGCTCGGGCCCGTGGGGTCGCCCTGGGCGAAGGCCGTGCCGGGGGTGAGGGAACAGGCGGCGAGGGCGACGGCGCCGAACGCGGCGCCTCTCTTGACGTTCCGCAGGAAGGACAACGGATTTCCTCTCGTGGGGGGTTGAACGCGTTTGGCGAGCCCATGCCAAGAGAAGATCCGGAACTCGGCACCGGAGATCCACCGAAAAAAATTGGTGCAGACCAGGCGACGAGCCGTAAGACGTCCGGACCCCGTGGGGTGAGCCCGCAAAGCGCACTGCGATTATGTGTACCGAGTGAACCGCATGACAAGGGCTCCCTACCCGCCAGTTGCGGCCAGGACGCCCGGCAACCGCTCGGCGGCGCTGACGACGCCGGGCGGCGTCCGTAGAGTTGGGCCAGGTCAGCGGGGCCCATGACGCGGGGGTGTGGCGTGGCGGCGACAGGCAGCGAGATCCAGCACGGCTTTCCGCACCTGGAGACGGTGCGCGCGGCCATCACGGCGCTCTACCGGCGCCTCTCCCAGGACACCGTGGGCACCTTCGCCCTGAGCGTGCCACCGGTCGACGTGGCCTTCCCCGACGAGGACGACCTCTATCTGGGGGTGCAGCGCATCGCCCGGGTGATGGTGCGTCACCTACGGCTGCCCGACGCCCGGATGATCATCAGCTTCCGGGAGATGGAGCACGCGGGCAACGTCGAACTGACCGCGGGGCCCGAGTACTTCATCGAGCTCAACGCCCGGTTCAAGACCCACCGCCGCGACATCGGGGCCGCCCTCGCACACGAGGTGATGCACGTCTACCTGCACCGCCTCGACCTCGCCTTCCCCGGCACCCGGGACAACGAGATCCTCACCGACACCGCGGCTGCCTACCTCGGCGCGGGCTGGCTGCTGCTCGACGCGTACCGGGAGAGCTCGGTCTCCCGCCAGAAGCTCGGCTATCTGACGCCGGAGGAGTTCGGCTACGTGCTCGCCAAGCGCGGCCAGGTCTTCGGCGAAGACGTCGCACCGTGGTTCACCAGCCCGCAGGCGTACGACGCGTACGTGAAGGGGCAGGCCAGGGCGCGCCGCGACGAGCGGCAACCACCGCTGGCCGCCAGCGGCTGGACCGGCCGCCGCCACTACGCCAAGGACCGGCGGCGGGCCCAGGACCGACTGCGCACGCACGGCGACCTCCCCGCGACGGAACCCACGGACCCGGCCGCCGGCTACGCCTTCGAGGGCCGGGACCCGCTCCGCGTCCGGTTCCCCTGCCCGGTGTGCAACCAGCGCATCCGGGTCCCGGTCCGCGGCGCGCTGCGGGCCAGGTGCGGGCTGTGCGGGACGGTGCTGGACTGCCAGACGTAGGTGAGGGCGGCGTACCGCGGGTGTGCGGGCCGGTGTGCGGGCCCGGGCGCCCCCCCGGCGCCCCCGCCCCCCCCCCCGCCGCCCGGCCGCCCCCCCCGCCCGGGCCCGCCCGGCCCCGGGGGGCGGCGCCCGGGCCGCGCCCACCGGATCGCTGGCCGACCACCACCGAACTGGCCGGGCCGACGGCCCGAACACCCTCGACACGGCCCCACGACAACGGCCTGACCAGTGCGTTCAGCGCGGTGCCCGGCAGTGGACAGAAAGACGCAGAAGGGAGCGCCAGGTGGCGACGCAGGAGCAGTACCGGGAGTTGGCTCGACAGCTCACGGCCACCGTGGCCATCCAGCGTGACCTCGGCCGGACGCTGCCCGCCGACTGCCCGCCGGCCTCGGCGATCGTGCTCATGGTGCTCAACCGGCACGGCGAGATGCGCATGAGCAGGCTCGCCGAACTGCTCTCCATCGACATCTCGGTGACCAGCCGGCACGCCGCGCACGTCACCGAGCGCGGCTGGATCGACCGGCAGCCCGACCCGTTGGACGGGCGGTCCCGGCTGCTGCGGATCAACGACCGCGGCCTGGCCCTGCTCGACGAGGTCGCCGACCGCTATACGGAGGTGCTGGCGCACTGCCTGAGCGGCTGGTCGGAGGAGGACATCGGGCAGCTCAACACGTTGTTGGCGCGGCTGCGGGAGAGCTTCGGCGACTGCCGGACCCGCCCCGGGTCACCGACCGCCGCGGCCACCGAGCCGACCGAGCGCACCGGGGCCGGCGGGCCGGCTGGGCCCGCTGAGTCGGTTGAGCCCACCGGTGCAGCGGGGCCGACCGAGCCCGCCGCCACTCCCGTACCGCCGGCGGCGGCCGTACCCCCGGCGGCGGCCGTACCCCCGGCGCCGGCCGGACCAGCGGAACCGCCCGTACCTCCGGCACCGCCCGTACCAGCGGTGCCGCAGCCGCCTCCGCCGTCGGCGGCGGACCTCGACCCGACCCGTACACCCGCGAAGCAATAGGCGAGAAGGAAATCCATGGCCACCACCTCATCCTCCGGTGTGCGGGGAGACGGGGCGTCCGCTGCGGGCGCGCAGCACGCCTCCCCCGCGCCCATGACGCACCGGCAGATCATGGAGGCGCTGTCCGGGCTGCTGCTCGGCATGTTCGTCGCGATCCTGTCGTCCACCATCGTCACCAACGCACTGCCTGAGATCATCAGCGACCTGGGCGGCAGCCAGAGCTCGTACACCTGGGTGGTGACCGCGGCGCTGCTCGCGATGACCGCCTCCACTCCGCTGTGGGGCAAGCTGGCCGACCAGTTCAACAAGAAGCTGCTGGTCCAGATATCCCTGGTCATCTACATGGCGGGCTCGGTCGTCGCTGGCCTGTCACAGAACACCAGCATGTTGATCAGTTGCCGGGTGGTGCAGGGCATCGGCGTCGGTGGGCTCACCGCGCTCGCCCAGATCGTGATGGCCGCGATGATCTCGCCGCGCGAGCGCGGCCGGTACAGCGGCTACATCGGTGCCACCTTCGCGGTCGCCACCGTCGGCGGTCCGCTGCTCGGCGGCGTCATCACGGACACCAGTTGGCTCGGCTGGCGCTGGTGCTTCTACGTCGGCGTCCCGTTCGCCATCGTCGCCCTGGTCGTGCTCCAGAAGACCCTCCAGCTCCCGGTGGTCAAGCGGGACGTGAAGGTGGACTGGGCCGGCGCGTTCTTCATCAGCGCCGCCGTCTCCCTGCTGCTGATCTGGGTGACCCTGGCCGGCGACAACTACGACTGGATCTCCTGGCAGACCGGGGCGATGGTGAGCGGCGCCGTGCTGCTCGGGTTGGTCTTCGGCTGGGTGGAGACGCGGGCCGCAGAACCGATCATTCCGCTGCGTCTGTTCCGCAATGCGACGATCACGCTCGCCTCGGTGGCCAGCCTCTTCGTCGGCGTCGTGATGTTCACCGGCACGGTCTTCTTCAGCCAGTACTTCCAGTTGGCGCGCGGTGAGTCGCCGACCATGTCGGGCGTGATGACCATCCCGATGATCATGGGCCTGTTCGTGTCGTCGACCGTCTCGGGCCAGGTCATCACCAAGACCGGCCGCTGGAAGGCGTGGCTGGTCAGCGGCGGTGCGCTGGTCACCGCCGGGATGGCGCTGCTGGGCACGCTGCGGTACGACACGCCGTACTGGCAGATGGCGATCTACATGCTCCTGATGGGGCTCGGCATCGGCATGATGATGCAGAACCTGGTGCTGTGCACGCAGAACCAGGTGGCCCCGAGCGACCTGGGCGCCGCCAGTTCCGTCGTCACCTTCTTCCGCTCGCTCGGTGGCGCGATCGGCGTCTCGGCCCTGGGCGCGGTGCTCGCGCACCGGGTCAAGAGCTACACGGCCGACGGCTTCCGGGAGCTCGCCGCGCAGGGCGGGCAGGTCCCGCAGGGCTCCGGCGGCGGGGGCGGCATCCCCGACCTGGACAAGCTGCCGGCGCCGATCCGTACCGTCATCGAGGGCGCGTACGGGCACGGCGTGGGCGACATCTTCCTGTACGCGGCACCCGCGGCGCTGCTGTCCTTCCTGGTGACGCTGTTCATCAAGGAGGTCGCGCTGAAGACGAAGGTGCACGACCACTCCGAGGCGGCGGGCCGGGCCGCTGTGGCGGGTGCGACCGGTGCGGCCGGTGCGCCCGAGGTGGCGTTGGCCAAGGGGGCCGCGCCGCTGGCGGGACGGTCGGAGCCGGCGGCCTCGTCCGCCGCGACGGACGGCGACCCGCGGGGTCGCTGACACAGCCCCGGCCCCGGGCGTCCGCTGAGCGAACGGTTCCCCCTCGCGGGGGCCGAGCGGAGCCGCCCGGGACCGGAAAAGGGGCCCTGTGCAGGGCCCCGGGGTCTGGAGTGGGCCCCGAACGTGGGGCGCGGTGCTGGCCGGCGCACAGGCAGGGGACGGCCTGCCGGCCGGCGCCGCGCCCCACACCCATGCGTGGGCCGGCCTGACCGGCGCACGGCCCGCGGCCCGCGGCCCGCGGCCCGAAGCCCACGGGCCAGAGGCCCGCAAGCCCCGCAGCCCTACCCCCGCCCCACCCCGTCGACCACGTCCGCGGGGTGGTGGCCGGCGCGTTCGCTCATCACCTCAAGGCCGGCGATCACCATCTCCAGGGCGTACGTGAAGTCGCGTTCGCGCATCTCCTGGACCGTGTTGCCGCCGCGGGCCCGCATGATGCGGGTGGAGTTGCCGAACGACTGCTCCAGGTCGGGCTGGGCCTCGATGGCGCTCATGACCTCGTAGAAGTAGTCGTCCTGGCTGATGCCCGCCTCGCGACAGCGCTCCGCGAAGCGGCCCTCGATGGTGCCGAAGCCGTAGACGAACTGGAAGACGACGCTCAGCGCGGCCGTCATGCCCTCCTCGGGCACTCCGCTGCGTCGGATCACCCACTGTGCGGCCTCCGAGAAGGCGCGCGCGTTGGGGCCGATGTTCAGGTACTCGCCGGCCAGTTGGGACACCCAGGGGTGCTGGACGAGCACCTTGCGGTACTCGGCGGCAAGTTGGCGCAGGTGCCGGCGCCAGTCCAGTTCGTCGCCCGCCGCGTCGAGCTCGCCCTCGGCGGGCAGCAGCATTTCCCCGTTGACGTGGTCGAGCACGAGCTCAAGCAGGTCGTTCTTGGTGTCCACGTACCAGTACACGGACATCGCGGTGACCCCGAGTTCGGTGGCCAGCCGGCGCATCGAGAAGCGGGCCATGCCCTCCGCGTCGAGCAGCCGCACCGTCGCCGCGATGATCTTGTCCCGGTCCAGGCCCGCCGGCTGGTCCGCCTTGCGCTTGCCCGAGGAGCAGCCGGCCAACCACACGCTGGGCCGTGGCCTGCTCGTGCTGCTGCCGGTTGCCATGCGGGCTCCTCCATCGTTCGCCGGGTGGTTCGCCCCCGATGCTATGCCGCTCCGGCCGGCTCGGCGGCTCCCCGTACGGGGGTTGCCGACCGCTCGGCGCGCCAGAGGAGGACCGCGGCCAGGACGCCGCCGAGCAGCACGGCCGCGGCCCCGACGAGTTCGCTGACCTGGATGCCGCTGGCGAACGCGGCGTGCACCGCGGCCCGCTCGCCCTCGGTACGCGCCGCTCCCAGCGCGCTCGGCAGCGATCCGGCGCCGGCCGCGACAGCCGGCAGCAGCGCGGCGAACCTGGCGTTCAGCACCGCCCCGAGCACCGCGACGCCGAGCCCGTTGCCGAACTCGGTCAGCGTGCCGTTCACGCCCGCGCCGACCCCGGCCTTGGCCGGCGGGATGGCCGACATGATCGCGTTCGCCATGGCCGGCATCGCCACCGCCATGCCCGCGCCCATCAGGACGAGGCCGGCGAGCATCCCGCCGTAGCCGTCGTCGCCGACCGCGCCGATGCCCGCGAGGCCGGCGGAGATCAGGCCCATGCCGGCGAGGATGGTGCCCGGCGTGCCGAGCAGCGGCAGCAGCCGGACGCCGATGCCGGTCACATTGAGTACGACGATCATCAGCGCGAGCGGCGCGGTGCGCAGCCCCGCGGCCAACGGGCCGTAGCCGAGGACGAGTTGGAGGTGCTGGGTGAGGAGGAAGAGCGAGCCGCCCATGCCGAAGGCGATGAGCACGCCGCCGGCGACGGCGCCCACGAACCTGCGGTCCTGGAAGAAGGACAGGTCGAGCATGGGGTGCGGGTGGTGCAGTTCCCAGCGGGCGAAGGCGGCCAGCGCCGCGAGCCCGACCACGGCCGCGACCAGCACCCGGGTGGCGGTCCAGCCGTGCTCGGGCCCGGAGATGATCGCGTAGACCACGCCGGCCATGCCGATGGTGGAGAGCACCGCGCCGAGCAGGTCGGGCCGGTCGCCGGCGGCGCCGCTCGACTCGGGCACCAGGCGGAGCACGGCGAACGCGCCGAGCAGCGCGACCGGCACGTTGATGAGGAAGATCGCGCCCCACCAGAAGTGGTTGAGCAGCGCCCCGCCGATCAGCGGCCCGGCGGCGAACCCGAGCGAGCCGACCGCGCCCCACAGGCCGATCGCCTTGGTCCGCTCCTCCTCGTCGAAGACCTGCACCACGACGGCGAGGGTGGTCGTCATCAGCAGCGCGCCACCGACGCCCATCCCGGCCCGCGCCGCGATCAACTGCCAGGGCCCCGGCGCGTACGCCGCGGCCACCGATCCGACGCCGAACACCAGCAACCCGGCGACCAGCAGTTTCTTCCGCCCGTAGCGGTCGGCGGCGCTGCCGGCGGTGAGCAGCAGCCCCGACTGTACGAGCGCGTACGCGTTGACCATCCACTGGATGTCGGCGGTGCTCGCGCCCATCTCGCGGGTGAGCGAGGGGATCGCGACGCCCAGGATCGTGTTGTCGAGCAGCACGGTGAGCTGCGCGAGGCAGATGACGGCGAGGATCAGCCAGCGCTGCGGGTGCCGGTCGTCGTGGTTCTTGCGTACGGGCTGGTCAGCGGGGGTGGGACGGTCCGGGGCTGGGTCCACGGGCATGGCACGTCCTTGGTGCGGCGTAGGGACACGAGCAGACCCCATACACTGTATAGGGATCAGCTCTACGCCGTATAGCACTTCGGGGGGGGGGGGGGGGGGGGGGGGGCCCCCCCCCCCCCCCCCCCCCCCCCCCCCCCCCCCCCCCCCCCCCCCCCCCCCCCCCCCCC
>NZ_JBEHZD010000386.1:0-7876 GCF_040240285.1 Streptomyces sp. HSW2009
GCCCCGGCCCCCGCCCGGTCCGGCGCTGGCGCGGCCCGCCACCAGCCGCGCGCCCCACGGGGGGGGCGGGGCGGGGCGGCGGCCGGCGGCCAGCGGCACCAGCACCGCGACCACCACGGGTGCGCAGCCGACGAACACCCCGGGCACGGCCGGCTCCGACGTGCGCTCGGCGGCCAGTACCGCCAGGTTGAAGCCGACCATGCCCATCCCGGCCAGCACGGCCAGCCGCACCCAGCCGCGCCAGGTCAGCTTCCGCAGCGGCGCCAGGCCGCCGCGCCCGACCAGCGGTAGCAGGAGCAGGCAGCCGAGTGCGTAGCGGACGGCCTGGCCGCCGGCGTGCGGGTAGTCGTTCAGGACGCTGTTGGCGGTGAAGGAGGCGCCGACGAGCGTGCAGGCGACGGCGGCGAGTACGGCGCCCTGCCAGGGCGGTGCGGAGTTGCTGTGTTCCATGGGGGTGACGCTAGGCAGCGCCGCGGTACGCCTTAAGGTCCAATTCGATGAGCGCTTCGCGGACCACTTCTGTTTCTGCTTCGGCTTCCGTTTCCGATTCCCCTGCGGCTTCCGCTTCCCCTGCTGCTTCTGCTTCTCTCTCTGCTCCTCCCGCCGCTCCCCCGTCGTCGGGCCCGCCCGGCCCCGCCGCTCCTTCGGGCGCCGCGGCGACGCCCGCCTGGGAGTTGCTGCTGCCCAGTGCCGCGCTGCCGGCGCGCCGGCGGGGCCGGGCCCTCCAGCACGCGCTGCGCGACGCCATCACCTCCGGGCGGATAGCGGGCGGCACCCGGCTGCCGGCCAGCCGTGAACTCGCCGCCGACCTCGGCGTCTCGCGTGGCCTGATCACCGATGCGTACGAGCAGTTGACGGCCGAGGGGTACCTCCGCAGCAGCCGCGGCTCCGGCACCTGGGTCAGTGGCGCGGTGCGCTGTGCCAAGCCCAGTGCGCGCAAGCCGGGCGTGGCCGCCGCCGGGCCGCCGGCCGGCTTCCTGCCCGGCACGCCCGACCTCGCGCTCTTCCCGCGTACGGCGTGGGCAGCCGCGCACCGCAGGGTGCTGGCCAGGCTGCCGCACCACACGCTCGGCTACCCCGACCCGCGCGGACTGCCCGAACTGCGCGAGGCGTTGGCCGGGCTGCTCACCCGGCGGCGCGGCGTGGTCGCCGATCCCGAACGGATCGTCATCTGCTCCGGCGTCGCCCAGGCCCTCGCGCTGCTCGGCGCGGTGCTCGCCGCCCACGGCGACCGGCCGCTCCTCACGCCCGAGGGGGCCGCGCCCGCGGGGCTCCCCCGGGGGCGGGACGCCACCGACGCCCGCGGCGGGACGGCGGTGGAGCCCGACGCACACCGCGGGGACCGGTGGTGGGCGGGCGCGGACTCGGTGGGGCAGGTGCCGCGGGTTGCGCCCACCGGCGCCGGCTGGGGCGGCGTGCCGCCGGGCGGTGGCGGCCGGCCGCGGCTGGCCCTGGAGGACCCGGGCACCGCCTACCAGGGGCTGTTCGCCTCGGTCGGGGTGGAGGCGGTGCCGCTGCCGGTGGGCGGTGCGGGGCTCGACCCCGCGGCACTCAGCGCCGCCGGGGTGCGGGCGGCGGTCCTCACGCCCTCGCACCAGTTCCCCTCCGGCATCGCCTACTCGCCCCAGCGCCGTGCGGCCCTGCTCGACTGGGCCAGGGCCACCGGCGGGCTGCTCATCGAGGACGACGACGACGGGGACTTCCGATACGACAGGGCACCGGTGGGCGTGCTCCAGGGCCTCGATCCGGCCCGGGTCGCCTACGCCGGCTCGGCCAGCAAGTCGCTCGCCCCCGGGCTGCGGCTGGGGTGGCTGGTGGTGCCGCAGCACCTGGTGGGGAGGGTCGTGGAGCACAAGCGGGCGATGGACCTCGGCCACCCCGTACTGGACCAGGCGCTCTTCGCCGACCTGATCGAGCGGGGCGAGTACGACCGGCATCTGCGCCGCTGCCAACGAGCCTACCGGGAGCGCCGGGACGCGCTGGTGGCGGCCCTCGCCACGGAGTTCCCCGGCACCGAGGTGACCGGCATCGCCGCCGGCCTGCACGTGATCGCCCGGCTGCCCGCGCGGTACGGCCCGCAGCGGCGGTTTTTGGCCAGGGCCCGGGCGGCGGGGGTGGCGCTCGCGCCGTTGACCTCGTACGCGTGCACGGCCGGGGGCGGGGCCGATGAAGGTGACGGGGCCGGAGCCGGGAGCGATGAAGGGGACGGCGACGGGGTGCGGTTGGTGCTCGGCTACGCACACCTGTCACCGGGGCGCATCGCAGCCGCGGTGCGCCATCTACGCGACCTCCAGCGCTGACCGCCGCCGCGCACCACAACCCCGCCGGGGTGAGCGCCCAACGCGCTCGCCGGCCCGGCGTCGGGCCCCGGGACGGGTGGCTCCACCCGCCGGGGAGCACGTCGAAGTACCGGGCCGCACGCCCGGTCACGGCCCGCGTCCGCGGCGTCGAAACCGGGCCCGGTCGTCGTGCCGGTGCGTATCCGCCCCGTACGAAATCCGTACGCGTCGTGTGACGACCCTCGCCCTCAGCGGCGAGCGGGGGTGCAATGGAGCAGCCACGCGGACCGGTGTCGCGGGGGGGACCGAACCACCCCCCAGGTGCTGGCCAGTAGTTCACCTGGCGTTGCGGTTCCGTCCGTATTGCCCAAGATTCCTCGGGCGATACTGCGGCGACAGGCGTGAAGTAGGCGCGGCATGGGAATAGCAGGAGGTTATGCATGAGCCGGGACCCCGGGAACACGATCGGGCGGCGTACGGTGCTGCGCGGATCGGCGGTCGCTTCCGCCGCGCTCGCCCTGCCGGCCGCCGCCACGGCGGCGCCGGCGCTCGCGCTCGGTGGGCGACCGCAGGCCCGTTGGGGCACCCAGGCCGGTGACATCACGACGACGTCGGGCCTGGTGTGGGTGCGCTCGGACCGCCGCGCCCGGATGCTGGTGGAGACCTCGGCGACCGACTCCTTCCGCCGGGCCCGCCGCTGGTACGGCCCGCTCGTCGGCCCCGGCACCGACTACACCGGCCGCACCGCGCTGCACGGCCTGCCGCCCGGCGAGCAGATCCACTACCGGATCACGCTGGCCGACCCGGACGACCCGCGGCGCACCGGCAAGCCGGTGTACGGCACCTTCCGCACCGCCCCGGCCAGCCGCCGGCGCGACGTGCGGTTCCTGTGGTCGGGCGACCTGGCCGGGCAGGGCTGGGGCATCAACCCGGACCGCGGCGGCTTCCGGATCTTCAGCGAGATGCGCGACCTCGACCCGGACTTCTTCCTGTGCAGCGGCGACAGCATCTACGCCGACGGCCCGATCGAGCCCACCGTCACGCTGCCCGACGGGCGGATCTGGCGGAACGTCACCACCGAGGAGAAGTCCAAGGTCGCGGAGACCCTGGCCGAGTACCGGGGCAACTTCCGCTACAACCTGCTCGACCACAACCTGCGGGACTTCAACGCGCAGGTGCCCTCGATCATCCAGTGGGACGACCACGAGGTACGGAACAACTGGTACCCGGGTCAGATCCTGGACGACAGCCGGTACACCGAGAAGAACGTAGACGTCCTCGCGGCCCGGGCCCGGCGGGCCTGGAGCGAGTACTACCCGATGTCCACGCCGCGCACCGACGGCTCGGGTCGGGCCTACCGCGTGGTGCGGCACGGTCCGCTGCTCGACGTCTTCGTGCTGGACATGCGCACCTATCGCAACGCCAACTCGCCGGGCCGGCAGACCAAGGACCCGGTCGGCATCATGGGTCGCGAGCAGCTCGCCTGGCTCAAGCGCGAACTCGCCCGCTCCCGCGCCACCTGGAAGGTGATCGCAGCCGACATGCCGCTGGGGCTCGTGGTCACCGACGGGGCGACGAACTTCGAGGCCGTGGCGCAGGGCGACCCCGGCGCGCCGCTCGGCCGGGAGCTCCAGATCGCGGAGTTGCTGCGGTACATCAAACACCGTCGGATTACGGGAACAGTGTGGCTCACGACCGACGTTCACTACACGTCGGCACAGCGGTACTCGCCGGCGAAGGCCGCGTTCAAGGACTTCGAGCCGTTCTGGGAGTTCGTGTCGGGGCCGCTGCACGCCGGTGGCTTCCCGGCGGTGAAGCTGGACGGCACGTTCGGCCCCGAGCAGATGTTCATCAAGGCTCCGGACCGGGCGAACGTCTCGCCGGCCGAGGGCGGCCAGTACTACGGCGAGGTGGAGATCGACGGGGGCAGCGCGGAGCTGACGGTCCGGCTGCGCGAAGAGGGCGGCGCGACCCTCTTCACCAAGACCCTCCAGCCGGGCCGCGTGGGGCAGTGAGGTAGCTGCGACGGCGGCGCACGACTGGACAAGTGCGGAGAAGACGAACGAGGGACGGGGACATCAGTGGTTGACCATCGAACAGAATCGGGCGATAGCTGCCCAGAACCTCCCTTAACTCATCAGTCACACACCGTTTGCGATCACGCAACACCACTCCCGGAGAGTGGAGCTATGCGTGACGTGACCTTGACCAAGCGTGCCCAAACCCGTCGCACCTGGCGGCAGCGCCTGGCGGAGCGGATCACCGCGCCGCACGGCCTGCCGTGGGGCCCGGGACGGCATAGCCACGCCCCGCCCACGGAGCCGGATTCCGATACCGGCGCCACGGCGGCCGTGCCCGCCCCGCCCGCCGCAGCAGCGGTGGGTGGCGGCGGCACGGCGCTGTGGCGGATGCGTACGACCGTGCGGGACCGGCCGGGCAGCCTGGCGGCCCTGTGCGCCGCACTGGCCGTGCGGCAGGTGGACATCCTCTCCCTCCAGACCCATCCGCTCGCCGACGGAACGGTGGACGAGATGCTGCTGCGCGCCCCGGCGGAGCTGCCGGCCGAGGTGCTCAGCGCCGCGGCGGCCACCGGCGGCGGCCGGGACACCTGGGTGGAGCGGGCGGACGCGCACGACCTGGTGGACGCGCCGACCCGGGTGCTCGGCCTGGCCACCAGGACCGCCCTGGACGCGGCGGAACTGCCCGTGGCCCTGCGCCAGTTGCTCGGGCGCTGCACGATCCGCTCCCAGCCCGCCGAGCCCGCGCCCGCGCAGCGCGACGCCGCTGGCGCGGTGCCCGCCGAGGGCCTGCTGGAGGAACCGGTCATGCGACTGCGTGACCCCGCCGGTGGTTGGGTCACCGTCGAGCGGCCCCATCTGCCGTTCACCCCGACGGAGTTCGCCCGCGCCCGGGCGCTGATCGAGCTCGACTCGCAGCTCGGCCCCCGCGCCGCGGCGGCCGACCAGGGCGCCCTGACGCTGCCCGCAGGCGACGGCATCGTCGTGCGCGGCGCCGACGCCTCCGATCTGGAGGCCGCCCGCGCCCTGCACGCCCGCTGCTCCCGGGCGACGCTGGCCCTGCGCTACCACGGCCCGGTCCACGAAGCGGACCGCTATCTGGAGCACCTGCTGAGCCCCCGGTACGGCCGCACCCTCGCCGTACAGACCACGTCCGGGCAGCTCGTGGCCCTCGGTCACCTGCTGTGGGACGGGGAGGAGGCCGAGGTGGCGCTGCTGGTGGAGGACGCCTGGCAGCGACGCGGCATCGGCACCCGGCTGCTGCGGCACCTCGTGGAACTCGCCGCCGAGACCGAAGCGGCCGATGTCTACGCGGTCACCCAGGCCACCAACACCGGCATGGTCGCCGCCATGCGCGGCCTCGGGCTGCCGCTCGACTACCAGGTGGAAGAGGGCACGCTGGTCATCACCGCCCAGTTGACCGCAGCCGCCCTGCCGGCCAGGCCCCGCAGCGAGGGCTGCTGAGACCACCCCCGGTCCGGCGACCCCGATCGGCCGCGCCGCTGGCGGCCAACCGGGCGGCGCCGGCCGGGCCAGATGGCCGGCGGGCAGGGCCCCGCGGGCATGCCCCGACCGCGCCGCCGGCCGGGGGTGTCCGGCGCCGCCGGACGGGTAGTCATCGGCCGTCCGGGGCAGGCGCGCCGGGCTGCCCGGTCGCCGGGACCGGTGGGTGTCCGAGCCGTCTCGGACCATGCCTCGATTCCTAGTGACGCGACGGCGTCCGGCATACGAGGATGACCACATGTCCGAGATCATCAACGCACCCCTACCGCGCCAGGTCGCCGACGCCTACGTCGACGCCCTCGTCGCACTCGACCCCATCACCGGCACCTACCTGGGCGTCCCGGAGAGCGCCCGGCTGTTGCCCGACTTCTCCCCGACCGGGCAGCAGGCGCTGGCCGAGTTGTCGCGGGCCACCTTGGACCGGCTCGCCGAGGCCGAGGCGCGGCCGGGCGCCGACAGTGACGCCGAGCGGCGCTGTGCCCGGCTGTTGCGCGAGCGCCTGACGGCCGACCTCGCCATCCACGAGTCCGGGGAACACCTGCGGGCGATCAGCAACCTGTTCTCGCCGCTGCACTTCGTGCGCGATTCGTTCACGCTGATGCCCACCGAGACCGCGGAGCACTGGGCCGACATCGCGGCCCGGCTGCGCGCGGTGCCGGACTCCCTTGCGGGTTACCGGGTCTCGCTGGCGACCGGTCTTGAGCAGGGGCTGCCCGGTGGGCCGCGCCAGGTCTCCACCGTCATCGAGCAGTTGGGGCAGTGGATCGGCACCGACGGTGGCTGGTTCGCCGACTTCACCCGGGAGGGTCCGGCGGAGCTGCGGACCGAGTTGGACGCGGCGGTGGCCGGGGCCACCGGTGCGCTGGTGGCGCTGCGCGACTGGCTGCGGGACAGCTACGCGCCGGGCATCGCGGGCGCGCCCGACGTGGTGGGCCGCGACCGCTACCGCCGCTGGGCCCGCCAGTGGAACGGCGCCGACCTGGACCTGGACGAGGCGTACGGGTACGGCTGGGCCGAGTACCACCGCATCCACGCGGAGATGCGCACCGAGGCGGCCAAGATCCTGCCCGACGCCACGCCCTGGGAGGTGCTGCACCACCTCGACGAGCACGGTGCCGCCATCGAGGGGGCCGAGGAGACCCGGGTGTGGCTCCAGAAGCTGATGGACGACACGATCGCGGCGCTGGACGGCACGCACTTCGAGCTCGCCGACCGGATCAAGCAGGTCGAGTCGATGCTGGCGCCGCCCGGATCGGCCGCGGCGCCGTACTACACGGCCCCCTCCATCGACTTCTCCCGCCCCGGCCGCACCTGGCTGCCCACCATGGGTGAGACCCGGTTCGCGGTGTACGACCTGGTGACCACCTGGTACCACGAGGGCGTGCCGGGCCACCATCTGCAACTGGCCCAGTGGACACACGTGGCCGACCAGCTCTCGCGCTACCAGGCCACGGTGGGCCAGGTCAGCGCCAACTGCGAGGGGTGGGCGCTGTACGCGGAGCGTTTGATGGACGAGTTGGGCTATCTGACCGACGCCGAGCGGCGGCTCGGCTACCTGGACGCGCAGATGATGCGGTCGCTGCGAGTGATCGTCGACATCGGCATGCACCTGGAGCTGGAGATTCCGGAGCACTCGCCGTTCCACCCGGGCGAGCGCTGGACGCCGGAACTGGCCCAGGAGTTCGTCGACCTGCACAGCGGGCGGCCGTCGGACTACGTGGAGAGCGAACTGGTCCGCTACCTCGGGATGCCGGGCCAGGCGATCGGCTACAAGCTGGGCGAGCGTGCCTGGCTAGCGGGTCGCGACGCGGCGCGGGCGGCGCACGGCGACTCCTTCGACGCGAAGAAGTGGCACATGGCGGCCCTCTCGCAGGGTTCGCTCGGCCTGGACGACCTGGTGGCCGAGCTCGCGGCGCTGTGAGCCGCGCACTGACGACACCGTGACCCCCGACGCACGGTGAGCGCGAGCACGGGGTGGGGGGGGGGGGGGGGCCGCCGCCGCCCCCCGCCGCCCCCCCCCCCGCGGGCGCCCGGGGGCCGGGGGGGGGGGCGGGGGGGGGGGCGGGGGGGGGGGGG
>NZ_JBEHZD010000387.1:0-7845 GCF_040240285.1 Streptomyces sp. HSW2009
CCCCCCCCCCCCCCCCCCCCCCCCCCCCCCCCCCCCCCCCCCCCCCCCCCCCCGGGCGCGGCGCGGCGCCCCCCCCCCCCCCCCCCCCCCCGGCGAGCACCGTCGATCCGGCGCCTTCGTTACGCGTCGCCGCCGGCCGCACCCGGGTCGGCCGCGGTGGCGTCCAGGAGCTGGTAGCGGTCGATGGCCTGCTTGAGGGCCGACCGGTCGACCTTGCCCTCCTGGGCGAGCTCGGTGAGCACGCCGAGCACGATCGACTGGGCGTCGATGTTGAAGAAGCGGCGCGCCGCCCCACGGGTGTCGGCGAAGCCGAACCCGTCCGCACCCAGCGACTGGTACCGACCGGGCACCCAGCGGGCGATCTGGTCCGGCACCGCACGCATCCAGTCGGAGACGGCCACGAACGGGCCCTCGGCGCCGGCGAGCTTGCGCGTCACGTACGGCACGCGCTGCTCCTCCTCGGGGTGGAGCAGGTTGTGCTCCTCCACCTCCACGGCGTCCCGGCGCAGCTCGTTCCAGGAGGTCGCCGACCAGACGTCCGCCTTGACGTTCCACTCGTCGGCCAGGATCTGCTGCGCTTCCAGCGCCCACGGCACCGCCACGCCGGAGGCGAGGATCTGCGCCGGGATGGCACCCTGCTCGCCCTTCTTGAAGCGGTAGACGCCCTTGAGGATGCCCTCGACGTCCACGTCGGCGGGCTCCGCCGGGTGCTGGATCGGCTCGTTGTAGACGGTGAGGTAGTAGAAGACGTCCTCACCCGGCTGGCCGTCCGCCGTCTCGCCGTACATCCGGCGCAGACCGTCCTGCATGATGTGCGCGATCTCGTACCCGAACGCGGGGTCGTAGGCCACGCACCCGGGGTTGGTCGACGCCAGGAGCTGCGAGTGGCCGTCGGCGTGCTGGAGACCCTCACCGGTCAGCGTCGTACGACCGGCGGTCGCGCCGAGCACGAAGCCGCGCGAGAGCTGGTCGGCCATCTGCCAGAACTGGTCACCGGTGCGCTGGAAACCGAACATCGAGTAGAAGACGTAGACCGGGATCAGCGGCTCGCCGTGCGTGGCGTACGCGGAACCGGCCGCGATCAGCGACGCCGTACAGCCCGCCTCGGAGATGCCGTCGTGCAGCATCTGACCGGTGGGGGACTCCTTGTACGCGAGCAGCAGGTCACGGTCGACCGACTCGTACTGCTGGCCCAGCGGGTTGTAGATCTTGGCCGACGGGAAGAAGGCGTCCATGCCGAAGGTGCGGTACTCGTCGGGGGCGATCAGCACGAAGCGCTTGCCGATCTCCTTGTCCCGCATGAGGTCCTTGAGCACCCGCACGAAGGCCATCGTGGTGGCGATCGACTGCTGGCCGGAGCCCTTCTTGGCCGCCGCGTAGACCTTCTCGTCCGGCTGCGGCAGCGGCTTGGCGCGCACCACACGGGTGGGCACGTAACCACCGAGCGACTTGCGCCGGTCGTGCATGTACTGGATCTCTTCGGAGTCGCGACCCGGGTGGTAGTACGGGGGCAGCCCCGACTCCAGCTCCTTGTCCGCGATCGGCAGGTGCAGCCGGTCCCGGAACCGCTTGAGGTCCTCGACCGTGAGCTTCTTCATCTGGTGGGTCGCGTTGCGGCCCTCGAAGTTCGGCCCGAGCGTCCAGCCCTTGACGGTCTGCGCGAGGATCACGGTCGGCTGGCCCTTGTGCGCCTTGGCCGCCGCGTACGCCGCGTAGATCTTCCGGTGGTCGTGCCCGCCGCGACCCAGGTGCAGGATCTGGTCGTCGGACATGTTCTCGACCATGGCGCGCAGCCGCTGGTCCTCGCCGAAGAAGTGCTGGCGGATGTAGGAGCCGGTCTCCGTGGCGTACGTCTGGAACTGACCGTCGGGGGTCGTGTTGAGCTTGTTGACCAGCACGCCGTCCCGGTCCTGCGCGAGCAGCGGGTCCCAGCTCCGGTCCCACACCAGCTTGATCACGTTCCAGCCGGCGCCGCGGAACTGCGACTCAAGCTCCTGCATGACCTTGCCGTTGCCGCGCACCGGGCCGTCGAGCCGCTGGAGGTTGCAGTTGACGACGAAGGTCAGGTTGTCCAGGCCCTCACGCGCGGCGATGGAGAGCTGACCGAGCGACTCGGGCTCGTCCATCTCGCCGTCGCCGAGGTACGCCCAGACGTGCGAGTTCGTGGTGTCGGCGATGTCGCGGGCCGCCATGTAGCGGTTCATCCGGGCCTGGTAGATCGCGCCGAGCGGGCCGAGGCCCATGGAGACGGTCGGGAACTCCCAGAAGTCCGGCATCAGCCGCGGGTGCGGATAGCTGGAGAGGCCGTAGGGGGCCTTGGACTTCTCCTGCCGGAAGGCGTCGAGGTGGTGCTCGTTGAGGCGGTCGAGCAGGAAGGCACGGGCGTAGATGCCCGGCGACGCGTGGCCCTGGAAGAAGATCTGGTCGCCGCCGTCGCCCGCGTCCTTGCCCCGGAAGAAGTGGTTGAAGCCCACGTCGTACAGGGAAGCGGAGGAGGCGAAGGTGGCGATGTGGCCGCCGACGCCGATGCCCGGGCGTTGGGCGCGCGAGACCATGACGGCCGCGTTCCACCGGGTCGCGTTCAGGACCTTGCGCTCGATCTCCTCGTTGCCGGGGAAGAACGGCTCGTCCTTGGTCGCGATGGTGTTGACGTAGTCCGTGCTGCGCATCTCGGGCACGGCAACCCGCTTTTCGCGGGCGCGCTCGATCAGGCGGAGCATCAGGTAGCGGGCGCGTTCCCGGCCTCGCTCATCGACGGCTGCGTCGAGCGAGTCGAGCCATTCCTGGGTCTCTTCGGGATCGAAGTCCGGGACCTGGCTGGGAAGGCCGCCAATGATGATCGGGTTGCGATCTGATCCGGAAGCCACGCTGTTCCTTCGCTGTTCTGTCGTGTCGTGCTCGGCACGTGAGTGCTGCTGCGCACGCGGTCTGCAAACTGTCCTGCTGTCCTGCAATCGCGCCGTCATCCATCGTGTACCGCGGTGAGCAGATACGTCATCTCTACTCAGGGGTAACCACCACTGGGTGAGACGGGCGCTGCGAGGACCCGTGGGCTGGCGACGGCCAAATCGCAACCATACGCCCACCATGGAAGTCCCTGGTGTACGGGCGTTCGATCCCGAATGTCGTAGCGGTGGAAAAGAACTTCACAAGGCGGGCAAAACCCTGTGTCTCGAATCACTTATGGCGCTCGCGTGGGGATGTGAGTTGCGGCGAGTCGTCAACGTTTGGGCGGGATCGGGAGCCGGGTACTTGCGCTAACCGCCCGGCACGTGTGGACTACGCCCAATGCCCCGCGTACGCGCGAGGCGATCAAGACAATTTCTCGCAGGATGACAGGAGGCAATCCGTGAGCGCGACCGCGGACCACGCGGAGGAGCGGACCAATCCGGCCGCCAGGCTGGGTTTCGAGCCCGGGCAGGTGGTCCAGGAGATCGGCTACGACGACGATGTCGATCAGGAGCTGCGTGAGGGCATCGAGGAGCTCACCGGCACCGAGCTCGTCGATGAGGATTACGGCGACGTGGCCGATGCCGTGGTGCTGTGGTTCCGAGAGGACGACGGCGACCTGACCGACGCGCTCGTGGACGCCACCACCATGATCGACGACGGCGGCTCGGTCTGGCTGATGACCCCCAAGACGGGGCGCGACGGGTACGTGGAGCCCAGCGACATCGGTGAGTCGGCGACGACCGCAGGTCTGTCCCAGACCAAGAGCATCAGCGCCGGGAAGGACTGGAGCGGTAGCCGCCTGGTCACCCCGAAGGCCGCTCGCTCCGGCAAGCGCTGAGGCCGCTGACCGCATCGGCCCCGGGCCAGGTGAGAGCCCCCATCCGGCGACGGCCGGACGGGGGCTCTGCGCGTAGGGTGGGCACCATCCACCGAGGTCTCCCGAGATCCACCCAGGTCCTACCGAGATCCGTGGATCCGTCGAGAAACCGTTGAGATTCTTCGAAGGGACACCGCCCGATGACGGTCGAGGTCGGCACGCAGGCCCCGGAATTCACCTTGCGCAACCAGCACGGGGAGCAGATCACGCTCGCCGAATTCCGCGGAGAGAAGAATGTCGTGCTGCTCTTCTACCCGTTCGCTTTCACCGGTGTCTGCACGGGCGAGCTGGGGGCGCTGCGTGACGCGCTGCCGACGTTCGTCAACGACGACGTGCAGCTCCTCGCGGTCTCCAACGACTCGCCGTTCAGTCTGCGGGTCTTCGCGGAGCAGGAGGACTTCACGTTCCCGCTGCTCTCCGACTTCTGGCCGCACGGGGAGGTCTCCCGGGCCTACGGCGTCTTCGACGAGGAGAAGGGCTGCGCGGTGCGCGGCACCTTCGTGATCGACAAGTCGGGCGTGGTGCGCTGGACGGTCGTCAACGGCCTGCCGGACGCCCGCGACCTGGGCGACTACGCGGGGGCGCTCGCGGCGCTCTAGCCCGCCGCGCTTCAGCGCGGTCCACGCGCCCCCGCGGTCGAGCGGTCCGGGGGATCGGGCGCGACACCCGCACCCGGCGGTGCAGGGTCGTACCGCTGGGCGGGAACCGCTCACTAGGATCAAACCGTTGATCCGATGGCAACCGTATGACGGGGGCACGCTGTGCTCCTGACGAAACTCACCTGGGAGGACTCGTGGGAGTCAGCCTCAGCAAGGGCGGCAACGTCTCGCTGACCAAGGAAGCCCCTAACCTGACCGCCGTCATCGTCGGTCTCGGCTGGGACGCCCGTACGACCACGGGCACTGACTTCGACCTCGACGCCAGCGCGCTGCTGACCAACGCCGAGGGCAAGGTCGCCAACGACTCGAACTTCGTCTTCTTCAACAACTTGAAGAGCCCCGACGGCTCCGTGGAGCACACCGGTGACAACATCACCGGTGAGGGCGAGGGCGACGACGAGCAGATCAAGGTGAACCTCGCCGGCGTGCCGGCCGATGTCGCCAAGATTGTTTTCCCGGTCTCGATCTACGACGCCGAGACCCGCCAGCAGAGCTTCGGCCAGGTGCGCAACGCGTTCATCCGCGTCGTCAACCAGGCCGACAACGTCGAGCTGGCCCGCTACGACCTGAGCGAGGACGCCTCCACCGAGACCGCCATGGTCTTCGGCGAGCTGTACCGCAACGGTGCCGAGTGGAAGTTCCGCGCCATCGGCCAGGGGTACGCCTCGGGCCTGCGCGGCATCGCGCAGGACTTCGGCGTCAACGTCTGACCGCCGCACCGCGCAACCTTCGGCGCCGCACACCCCGGCCTTCCGGCGGGGGCCCGATTCATCCCGGGAGTGCGGCGCCGGACGTGCCTCTGCGGCGGCCCGGCGCGGGCGCTTCCGGCCGCGCGGCGGGGATCGTACGCGCTGTGAGCCGGCTGCTACGGCTGGTGGCCCCGGCGCACGGCCGGTCGCACCGCGCCGACCGGGGCGTACCGTCCCGGCCGGCCTCGGGTTCGCGGGCCCGCGCCGGCGGGCTGCCCGCCCGGCTCCGGTGCGGCGGGGGCAGGTTTCCCCCGCTCGCGCCCGGGGTGCCGGGGCGGGCCGGCGGGATGAGGCTGCGGGCCCACGGGCGTACGGCGGCACGGGCGTACGGCGTGACCGGCCGAACCGTGGCACCGGCGTACGGAGGCACCGGTGTACGGCGTGACCGGAGTGACGGGACCGGGCTGGACCGACGAGATCGCCGGGAGTGCTGTGACCGACAGGACCGACAGGACCGCCGGGGCTGGCAGGGTCGAGGCGAAAGGCCAGCCGCCCGGACCGACCGGCCGCCGCGGGCCCCGGCCCACCGGCCCACCGGCGGGGCCCACCAGCCCACTGGCAGGGCTCACCACCCACCGGCGGCAGGAACGCCAGCGGCAAGAACGCAAGAGCACAACGAGAAATACGAGCAGTACGCGCAGTACTGGCAAGACCAGCGGGCGTGCAGTACGAGTAGTGCGGTGATGTCGCGCGAACCGTACGGGCGCCGTGACTTTGGGGAGGACACAGGAACATGGGCGTAACGCTTGCCAAGGGAGGCAACGTCTCCCTCTCGAAGGCCGCGCCGAATCTCACCCAGGTGCTGGTGGGGCTCGGTTGGGACGCGCGCTCGACCACGGGCGCCCCGTTCGACCTCGACGCCAGCGCGCTGCTGTGCCGGTCGGGTCGGGTCCTCGGTGACGAGTACTTCGTCTTCTACAACAACCTGAAGAGCCCCGAGGGCTCCGTGGAACACACCGGGGACAACCTGACCGGT
The DNA here is from genome assembly GCF_040240285.1 of Streptomyces sp. HSW2009. Taxonomy (NCBI): domain Bacteria; kingdom Bacillati; phylum Actinomycetota; class Actinomycetes; order Kitasatosporales; family Streptomycetaceae; genus Streptomyces; species Streptomyces sp. HSW2009. The sequence continues at coordinate 6,214 of NZ_JBEHZD010000387.1, forward strand.
GAGGGCGACGGCGACGACGAGTCGCTGATCGTGGACCTGGCCAAGGTTCCGACCGAGGTCGACAAGATCATCTTCCCGGTCTCCATCCATGACGCCGACGCCAGGGGCCAGAGCTTCGGGCAGGTCAGCAATGCGTTCATCCGCGTGGTGAACCAGGCGGACGGCAGCGAACTGGCCCGCTACGACCTGAGCGAGGACGCATCGAGCGAGACGGCGATGATCTTCGGTGAGGTCTACCGGTACGGAGGCGAGTGGAAGTTCCGTGCCGTCGGCCAGGGGTACGCGTCCGGTCTGCGTGGCATCGCTCTAGACTTCGGGGTCAACGTTTCGTAAAACCGCGCACTAGCGCGCGGGGGACCCCTCACACACGATTGGGTGGCCAGTGCTCCTGAGAACCTTCGGCTGGTCTTTCGGCGTCACCGCCGCGGGACTCGCCTGTGCTGCGATCTTCTGGGGGTGGGAGGCGTTCGCGGTCGTCGCGATCCTCTCCATCCTGGAGATCTCGCTCTCCTTCGACAACGCGGTGGTCAACGCCGGCGTGCTGAAGAAGATGAACGCCTTCTGGCAGAAGATCTTCCTCAGCGTCGGCATCATCATCGCCGTGTTCGGCATGCGGCTGGTCTTTCCCGTCGTCATCGTCGCGGTCACCGCTCAGATGGGGCCGATCGAGGCCGTCAAGCTGGCGATGGACAACCCCGACAAGTACGAGCAGCTCGTCACGGACGCGCACCCGGCCATCGCGGCCTTCGGTGGCATGTTCTTGCTCATGATCTTCCTGGACTTCTTGTTCGACGAGCGTGAGCACCAGTGGATCGGCTGGCTTGAGCGTCCGCTCGCGCGGCTCGGCAAGATCGACGGGCTCTCGGTCTGCACCGCCCTGATCGTGCTGCTGATCGCCGCGACCACCTGGGCGGAATCCGCTGCCCAACACGGGGGCGGGCACGTGGACAAGGCGGCGACGGTGATGCTCGCCGGCATCGCCGGCCTGATCACGTACCTGATCGTCGGTGGTCTCTCCGGCCACTTCGAGGACAAGCTCGAAGAGGACGAGGAGCGCGAGCACGAGGCGGAGGAAGAGGCCAGGAAGGCGGGCAAGGAGCCCACCATGATCGGCCTGGCAGGCAAGGCCGCGTTCTTCATGTTCCTCTACCTCGAAGTGCTGGACGCCTCGTTCTCCTTCGACGGTGTGATCGGTGCGTTCGCCGTCACCAACCACATCTTCTGGATGGCGCTCGGCCTCGGCATCGGCGCCATGTACGTCAGGTCGCTCACGGTCTACCTGGTCCGCCAGGGCACCCTGGACGACTACGTGTACCTGGAGCACGGCGCCCACTACGCGATCGGTGCGCTGGCCGCGCTGCTGCTGATCACCATCAAGTGGCACATCCACGAGGTCATCACCGGTCTCATCGGCGTCGCGCTGATCGCCGGTTCGTTCTGGTCCTCGGTGGTGCGCAACCGTCGTCTGGCGGCGGAAGAGGGCGAAGCCGGCTCGCACGACAAGTCCGAGGTCACCTCCGGAGTGTGACCGGGGCCCGGATGCGGAATTCTTCTACGGGGCGGGGGGGGGGGGGGGGGGGGGGGGGGGGGGGGGGGGGGGGGGGGGGGGGGGGGGGGGGGGGGGGGGGGGGG
>NZ_JBEHZD010000388.1:0-7843 GCF_040240285.1 Streptomyces sp. HSW2009
CCCCCCCCCCCCCCCCCCCCCCCCCCCCCGCCCCCCCCCCCCCCCCGCCCCCCCCCCCCCCCCCGGGGGGGGGGGGGGGGGGGGCGCGCCCCCCCCCCCTCCGCCGTTACGACGCCGGGCCGGCAATCGCCGTGATCGGCTTGGCCAGCGGGACGCCTGAGCCGTCGCGGCGCGGGTCCGGCTCGGGGAGTGGGACGGGAGCGCCGGCGTCGGTCGCCGCGCGCGCGGGAGCCGCCCCGGCCCAGGCCATGACCAGGCAGTCCTCGCCCTTCAGGAACCGCTGGCAGCGCACCCCACCGGTGGCCCGGCCCTTGCGCGGATACTGGTCGAACGGGGTGAGCTTGGCCGTCTGGACCGAGCCGTCGAGCGTGTCGTGCGCCCCGGCCACCGTGAAGACCACCGCATCGACCGCCGGATCGACCGCGCCGAACGAGAGCACCGTGGCCCCTGCGCTCAGCTTCACCCCGGCCATGCCACCCGCGGCCCGGCCCTGCGGGCGCACCTGCGCGGCCGGATAGCGCAGCAACTGGGCGTCGCTGGTGATGAAGACCAGGTCCTCGTCGCCCGTACGCAACTCCACCGCGCCCACGATCGCATCGCCCTCGCGCAACGCGATGACGTCCAACTCCCCCTTGTTCGTCGGATAGTCCGGCACCACCCGCTTGACCACCCCCTGCGCGGTGCCGATGGCGAGGCCCGGCGACGCCTCGTCCAGCGTGGTCAGACAGACCACCCTCTCACCCTCGGTGAGCGTGAGGAACTCCGTCAGGGGCGCCCCACCCGCCACGTTCGGCGCCGATGCCGTGTCGGGCAGCGTCGGCAGATCGACCACCGCGATGCGCAGCAGCCGGCCGGTGGAGGTGACCACGCCCACGTCCGCGCGCGCCGTCGCCGGCACCGAGGAGACGATCACGTCGTGCTTGGCGCGGTGCGTCGCACCGTCGTCCACCGGCGGCTCCCCGGTGGCCGTCCGCGCGAGCAGCCCCGTGGAGGACAGCAGCACCCGGCACGGGTCGTCGGGGACCTCCAGCGGAACCGCCGCCACCGGGGCGCCCGCCGACTCCAGGAGCACCGTGCGCCGCTCCGTACCGAACTTCTTCGCCACCGCGGCCAGTTCGTTGGAGACCAGCTTCCGCAGCTCCGCGTCCGAATCCAGGATGCGCGTCAGCTCGGCGATCTCCTGGGTCAGCTTGTCCCGCTCCGCCTCCAGCTCGATCCGGTCGAACTTGGTCAGCCGGCGCAGCGGGGTGTCCAGGATGTACTGGGTCTGGGTGTCCGACAGCCCGAACCGGGCCATCAGCGACTCCTTGGCCTGCGCCGCGTTCTCACTCGACCTGATGAGCCGGATGACCTCGTCGATGTCGAGCAGCGCCGTGAGCAGACCCTCGACCAGGTGCAGCCGGTCCTGCCGCTTGCGGCGCCGGAACTCGCTGCGCCGCCGCACCACGGTGAAACGGTGGTCGAGGTAGACCTCAAGGAGTTCCTTGAGGCCGAGCGTCAGCGGCTGGCCGTCGACCAGTGCGACGTTGTTGATGCCGAAGGACTCCTCCATCGGCGTCAGCTTGTACAACTGCTCAAGGACGGCTTCCGGGTTGAAACCGTTCTTCACCTCGATGACCAGCCGCAGCCCGTGCTCACGGTCGGTGAGGTCCTTGACGTCGGCGATGCCCTGGAGCTTCTTCGCCCCGACCAGGTCCTTGATCTTGGCGATGACCTTCTCCGGGCCGACCGCGAACGGCAGCTCCGTCACGACCAGGCCCTTGCGCCGCGCGGAGACGCTCTCCACCGAGACGGTGGCCCGGATCTTGAACGTGCCGCGCCCACTCTCGTACGCGTCGCGCACGCCGGTCAGGCCCACGATGCGGCCACCGGTCGGCAGGTCGGGGCCCGGCACGAAGCGCATCAGCGTGTCGAGGTCGGCGCCCGGGTGCTTGATCAGGTGCCGGGCGGCGGCGATGACCTCGCCGAGGTTGTGCGGCGGCATGTTCGTCGCCATGCCGACCGCGATCCCGGACGAGCCGTTGACCAGCAGGTTCGGATAGGCGGCCGGCAGCGCCACCGGCTCCTGCTCGCTGCCGTCGTAGTTCGGGGTGAAGTCGACCGTGTCCTCGTCGATGGACTCGGTCATCAGCGAGGTCGCCGAGGCCATCCGCGCTTCGGTGTACCGCATGGCGGCCGGCGGGTCGTCATTGCCCAGCGAACCGAAGTTGCCGTGCCCGTCGACCAGCGGCAGCCGCATCGAGAAGGGTTGGGCCATGCGCACCAGCGCGTCGTAGATGGACGCGTCGCCGTGCGGGTGCAGCTTGCCCATCACCTCGCCGACGACCCGGGCGCACTTCACGTACCCCCGCTCGGGGCGCAGGCCCATGTCGTTCATCTGGTAGAGGATGCGGCGGTGCACGGGCTTGAGGCCGTCCCTGGCGTCGGGCAGCGCGCGCGAGTAGATCACCGAGTAGGCGTACTCCAGGAAGGAGCCCTGCATTTCATCGACGACGTCGATGTCGAGGATGCGCTCCTCGAAATCCTCCGGTGGCGGGGTCTTCGTGCTGCGGCGGGCCATCGCGGCTGCGGCTCCTTCTCCTGCCGGTGCGAGTGTTGACGCCGACCATTGTGGACCGCCGCACTGACAACGCGGACCGCGACCCGGCCGCAGGCGGGTGCCGGGGCCACCCACAGCCGGGTACATCGCCGGGAACTTCGCCAGATGTCAGCCCGGTTGCATACAGTGACAGGACTGCTCAACCCGCGAAAGATCGCGCGATCGAAGGGACGTACATGCCCATGGGTCACACGGCCACGCAACAGGCCGGCTCCGGCGGCCTGACAGCGACCGAGCACCGCCTGGCGAACGGCCTACGGGTGGTGCTCTCCGAGGACCACCTGACCCCGGTCGCCGCGGTCTGCCTCTGGTACGACGTCGGCTCCCGCCACGAGGTCAAGGGCCGCACGGGCCTCGCCCACCTCTTCGAGCACCTGATGTTCCAGGGCTCGCACCAGGTCAAGGGGAACGGCCACTTCGAGCTCGTGCAGGGCGCCGGCGGCTCCCTCAACGGCACCACGAGCTTCGAGCGCACCAACTACTTCGAGACCATGCCGGCCCACCAGGTGGAGCTGGCGCTGTGGCTGGAAGCAGACCGCATGGGGTCGCTGCTCTCCGCGCTCGACGACGAGAGCATGGAGAACCAGCGGGACGTGGTGAAGAACGAGCGCCGCCAGCGGTACGACAACGTCCCGTACGGCACCGCGTTCGAGCGCCTGACCGCGATGGTCTACCCCGAGGGCCACCCGTACCACCACACGCCCATCGGCTCGATGGCGGATCTGGACGCGGCCTCGCTGGAGGACGCCCGGCAGTTCTTCCGCACGTACTACGCGCCGAACAACGCCGTGCTCTCCGTGGTCGGCGACATCGACCCGGAGCAGACGCTGGCCTGGGTCGAGAAGTACTTCGGCTCCATCCCGGCGCACGACGGCAAGCCCACGCCGCGCGACGGCGCGCTCCCCGACGTCCTGGGGGAGCAGGTGCGCGAGGAGGTGCGCGAGGAGGTGCCGGCCCGGGCGCTGATGGCCGCCTACCGGCTGCCGCACGACGGCACCCGGGAGGCGGACGCCGCCGACCTGGCGCTGACCGTGCTCGGCGGCGGCGAGTCCTCGCGGTTGCACAACCGGCTGGTGCGGCGCGACCGCACGGCCGTCGCGGCCGGCTTCGGGCTGCTGCGGCTGTCCGGCGCGCCCTCGCTCGGCTGGCTCGACGTCAAGACCTCGGGCGGCGTCGAGGTGCCCGCGATCGAGACGGCCGTCGACGAGGAGCTGGCCAGGTTCGCCGCCGATGGCCCGAGCCCGGAGGAGATGGAGCGCGCCCAGGCACAGCTCGAACGCGAATGGCTGGACCGGCTGGCCACGGTCGGCGGCCGGGCCGACGAACTGTGCCGGTACGCGGTGCTGTTCGGGGACCCGCAGTTGGCGCTGACCGCGGTGAGCCGGGTGCTCGACATCACCGCCGCCGAGGTGCAGGCCGTCGCCGCCGCCCGACTGCGCCCCGACAACCGGGCCGTGCTCGTCTACGAGCCGATCGAGCCGGCGGAGAGCGCCGAGGGCGCCGAGCCGACCGAGCCGACCGACGTGGTCGAGGCCACCGGGGCCGACGCAGCGACCGAGGACAACGAGGAAGGGGCCGACCGGTGAGCGACGCCGCAGCCACGACCGCGACCCAGACGAAGGCGACGGACACCGCCGTGACGAGCATGCAGTTCCACCCCCAGCCGCAGCCCGGCCAGCCCAAGCCGTGGGCGTTCCCCGCGCCCGAGCGCGGCCAGTTGTCCAACGGCCTGACCGTGCTGCGCTGTCACCGCCCCGGCCAGCAGGTGGTCGCGGTCGAGGTCAACCTCGCCGCGCCGCTTGAGGCCGAGCCGCAGGGCATCGAGGGCGTCGCCACGATCATGGCGCGGGCGCTGTCCGAGGGCACCGACCGGCACACCGCCGAGGAGTTCGCCGCCGAGCTTGAGCGCTGCGGAGCGACCCTGGACGCGTACGCGGACCACCCGGGGGTCCGGGTCTCGCTTGAGGTGCCTGCCTCCCGGCTGCACAAGGCGCTCGGGCTGCTCGCCGACGCGCTGCGGACGCCCGCCTTCCCCGCCGGGGAGGTCGAGCGGCTGGTGCACAACCGGCTGGACGAGATCCCGCACGAGCTGGCCAACCCGGCCCGGCGGGCGGCCATGACGCTCTCCAAGGAGCTGTTCCCGGCCGACTCGCGGATGTCCCGCCCGCGGCAGGGCACCGAGGAGACGGTGGCGGCCGTGGACGCCGCCGCGGTGCGCGCCTTCTACACGGCACACGTACGGCCCGCGACGGCCACCGCCGTGGTCGTCGGCGACCTCACCGGCGTCGACCTCGACGAGGCGCTCGCCGACACACTGGGCGCCTGGACGGGCGACGCCGGGCAGGCCCGCCCGGTGCCGGCCGTCACCGCAGACGACACCGGACGGGTCGTCATCGTGGACCGCCCGGGCGCGGGGCAGACCCACCTGCGCATCGGCCGGGGGGGCGCCGACCGGCACGACCGGGTCTGGCCGGCGCAGACGCTGGGCACCTACTGTCTGGGCGGCACCCTCACCTCCCGGCTCGACCGGGTGCTGCGGGAGGAGAAGGGCTACACCTACGGCGTGCGGGCCTTCGCCCAGGTGCTGCGCTCCACGGCCGACGGCTCCGGCCTCTCGCTGCTGGCCATCAGCGGTTCGGTGGCCACCGAGGTGACCGGGCCGGCGCTGGAGGACGCCTGGAAGGTGCTGCGCACGCTGGCCGCCGAGGGGCTCACGGACGACGAGCGCGATGTGGCCGTGCAGAACCTGGTGGGGATCGCCCCGCTGAAGTTCGAGACGGCGGCCTCGGTCGCCGGCACCCTCGCGGACCAGGTGGAACAGCACCTGCCGGACGACTTCCAGGCCCACCTCTACCGCCGGCTCGCCGAGACCGGCACGGTCGAGGCGACCGCGGCCGTCGTGAACGCCTTCCCGGTGGACCGGCTGGTCACCGTGCTGGTCGGCGACGCCTCGGCCATCGAGGAGCCGGTGAAGGCGCTGGGTATCGGGGACGTGCGGGTGGTCTCTGGCTGACGCCGTCCGACCCGGCGGCGGCCGGGCACGCGACCGACGGGCGCCCGGGTGGGCGGGGCCCCGTGCGGTTGTCGCGTGCCCGGGCGCGCAGGGATGCCCTGTCGCCGGGCCGGGCGCTGCCGCCTGATCCGGCGGTGCAGGTTCTGCTGCGCAGGTCCCGCTGTGCAGACCCGCCGTGCGGACCAGTCGTACGGGTGCTCCGTGCGGATTCGCCGTGCCGTACGGAATCGCCGTTCAGAGCTGTTGTACGGAGTTGCGTCGTACGGAGCCGCGTCGTACGGAGCCGCGTCGTACGGAGCCGCGTCGTACGGAGCCGTCGTATGTGTCGCTTCGTACGGCAGGGGCGCCGGTGGAGCCGCTTCACGCGTGCACGGGCGGGTGGCGCGGCGGCCACGGCGACGGACCTGAGCATGTGACCGCCACGTGTGCGTGCGCGCGCGTTGAAGGGTGGACGCGAGGCAATGGGGGCGGCGCGGTGTGTGGAGCTCCCTCGGATGGCCTCGGACGGGGACGTATCGCCCGCGTACATCCGGCCGGGGCTCACGAGGCGTCACGGGGGCTTGGGAATCGGTGCGGCCAGTGCGTGGCGTCCGTTTGAGAGGCCGGGCGGGGCGTCGGGCGAGGGCCCGGGTGAGTGGGGCGTGGGTCCCCTGTTGTTGACGGAGCGTTAAGGAGCCGCGGCGTCAAGAGGGAATCCAGGGGCTTTCGGTATGTCTGTTTTGCTGGAGAGGCTGCCCATCTGCCGTGTGGCGTGCGCAACAAACAGCCGGTTCTGTTTGCCGATCAAAAGTGGTCCCGCTTAGCGTCAGGGCCGTTGTTCGTCACGCATCCGCCACGTCCGTGGCACCGGACAACCATCGCCGAGTCCCTCTGGTGCGAGCCGAGGGAGCCGGGGACCCAAGTCCCCTGGGGTGAATCGGCCGCCATCCTCTCGCGAGGCGTGGTGACCGTAGGAGACCTTCCTGCTCCGAACCCGTCAGCTAACCCGGTAGGCGAGAGGGAAGGAAAGGAGCACGCCTCCTCATGGCGTTCACCCGTGCCACCGGGCGGCATCGTCGCCCCACCCGTTTCGCCCGTAGCAGTGCGAACGCGGCGGGTATGGCCACTCTCGCCGCCACCGGAGTCGTCGCCGGTATCGCGGCGCCCGCGATGGCCGCTTCCGGTGCCGATGCGTCGCCGGAACTCCAGGACACCGGCCTGCGCCAGGCCGTGACCCTGAATGACGACATCGCCGACAGGATCGGTGCCCAGGCCGACGCCCAGTACACCGCCGCCGAGCAGGCCGCGGCGCAGCAGCAGGCGGAGGAGGACGCGCGCCAGCAGGCTGCCAAGCACGCGGCCGAGGTGAAGCAGAAGGCGGCGGAGGCCAAGCGCAAGGCTGCCGCCGAGGAAGCGAAGAAGAAGGCCGCCGCGAAGAAGGCCGCCGAGGCCAAGGCCGCCGCGGAGCGCGAGGCCCAGGAGAAGGCCAGCGAGCGCGCGAGCCAGGCCGAGCAGGCCGAGCAGACCGGACAGAGCCGCGCCTCCCGCACCACCGAGCGCGCGGCGATCGGCAGTTACGTTTCGCCGATCGCGGGCAGCTACGTCTCCACCCAGTACAAGGCGTCCGGCGCCAACTGGTCCTCCGGCAGCCACACCGGCATCGACTTCCACGCCAACACGGGCACCTCGGTGCGCGCCGTGGGCGCCGGCACCGTGGTCGAGGCCGGCTGGGGCGGCGCGTACGGGAACAACGTCATCATCAAGATGAACGACGGCACCTACACCCAGTACGGCCACCTGCACAGCCTCTCCGTCTCGGTCGGGCAGACCGTGGCGCCGGGCGAGCAGATCGGCATCTCCGGCAGCACCGGCAACTCCACCGCCCCGCACCTGCACTTCGAGGCCCGCACCTCCGCGCAGTACGGCTCGGACATCGACCCGCTGGCCTACCTCAGGTCGCACGGCGTCAGCATCTAGTACCTGGATTCAGCACCTGGTCCAGGACGCACGGCCGGCCACCGCACGCGGTGGCACGGTGGCGGTGTGCGCGCCCTTGCGCGCGGCTCCGCCGGGCGCCCCCATGCCGCGCGAGCGGCCCGCCCGGCCCCGGCCCCCGGTCCCCCCGGCCCTCGGTCCCCTCGTCAAGGCCCCCGCGTCGGGCGCCGGGGCCGTCGGGGGTCCCCCCCCCGCCCCCCGGCCGCGCGGGGGGGGGGGGGCCGCGGCCCGCACCGCGGGGGCCCCGGCCAGCGTGT
>NZ_JBEHZD010000389.1:0-7789 GCF_040240285.1 Streptomyces sp. HSW2009
GGGCGGGGCCCGGCGCCGGGTGCCCGGGGCCGCACGTGTGGGGCGCGCGGTCCCGGGCCGTGGTGGGGCCGGGCCCGCCGGAGCGGACCTGGCCTCGTCGGGCCTGGATTGGCGGTCTCAGGCCATGGATGGGGGGATGGGGGTGGTACGCGGGGCACGGCGCGCCGGGCGGCGGTCAGGGAGGGAGCCCGGTCCGGCGCGCCGGCCGTCCTACGCCGACGCTCGCCGGCAGACCGGCTGTCCTACGCCGGCCCACACCGACACTCGCCGGCACACCGGCCGGCCCCGACCCGCGGGCACACCGGCCGGCCTGGGCCGACCGTCAAGCACGCCGACCGTCAAGCACGCCGGTCGGCCGCGCCGTCACAGGTCGCGCCGTCACAGGTCGCGCCGGCTACAGGTCGCGCCGGCTACAGGTTGTTCAGCCAGGTACGGAGCGCCTGCGGCCCGTCGTAGCCGACCATCCGGCTGCCGGCCTCCTGCCCGTTGCGGATGTTGATCAGCGTGGGGATGCCCCGTACGCCGTACTTCTGCATGATCGCCCGGTTGGCGTCCGCATCGACCCGCGCCCAGACCCAGGTGCCGTTGTCCGCGGTGTTGTACTGCTGGAGGTAGGGCTTCATCTTCTGGCACCAGTGGCACCAGGACGCGGTGAAGTTGAGCACCACGGGGCGGGTCTTGGACATCTCCATGACCTGGCTGAAGTTGGCCGCCGTCACATCGACGACGGACGGTTCGGCCGCGACCCGGGAGCTGGCCGTGGAGGGGGTGGGGGACGCGACTGCCGGCAGTGCGGCGCCGCCCAGCAGTGCGGCCACCGCAGCCGCCGTGACCATGGTTCTACGGAACATCGGTGTCACCTCTCGATTAATCGGATGGCGTGAAATGCCGTGTGTTTGCGGTTGTGTTTACGGTTGGTTTTGCGGTTGTGCTTCCTTGCTGGTGGTGCGGCTCCGGTGGCCCGGGGGTACGGTCACCGGCGCCCGGGATCAGGCGGCGGCCGACTCCGTCGGCAGTTCGCCCCTGACCCAGTCCTCTATTCCTTCGCGGTACTTGCGCACGTTGGGGTAGCCGAGCTCGATGAGTCGGGCGCCCACCAGTTCGCTGTTGCGACAGGGCACGTTGGCGCAGTAGACGACGAGGGGTACGCCCTGGTCGGGCAGGAGCCGCGGGGCGAGTTCGGCGGTGAATCGGGCGGCTTCCTCGTACGGGAATCCGGGGATGTTGATCGCGCCGGGCAGGTGTTCCCGCTCGTAGTAGTCGGCCGGCATGGTGTCGATCACGATGACCGCGTTGGCCGCAATTTCCTTACGGAGCTGTTCCCTTGTGATCAGTGGCAGCACATCAGCCTCCGGATTGCGTCATGTTGACCTCGGTCAGGGGCGACCGGGTATTCCCGATGGGGGGCGTGCGCCGGGCCGCGACGAGCTTTCCGACGACCGCGTACAGGACCAGGGCGGTGACCACCGAATTGATGGCCGGGATTCCGGCGTCCACGTATTCGCCGACCAGTGCGCCACTCGCCCAGCAGACGAGGGAGAGCGGCATCCAGTCGGCGCCGCCGGCGGGCAGCGTGCCGCTCGCGCGGGCCCGGTCGAGTTCCGTGCGGAAGCGTCGGACCAGGAAGTACTCGGCGATGATGACGCCGGCCACCGGCGGTGCCAGGACGCCGATGGTTTCCAGGAAGTCGGTGAAGTCGTCCACGATGCCCACGGCCGACAGGGCCGTGCCGCCGGCGCCGATGACCACGGTGACCACCCGCCGGCTGACCCGCCGGCCGAAGAGCACGTCGATGGAGTTCACCAGGCCGAGCGAGGAGGAGTACAGGTTCCAGTCGTTGATCTTCAAGATCGCGGTGGCCAGCACCAGCGTGCCCAGCACCCCCGACGAGGAGGTGATGATGCCGACGATGTCGGAGCTCTGCGCGGCGTGCGCGAGCAGCACCGCGGTCAGCCCGATCAGGTATTCCCCCAGCGTGACGCTGATCAGCGTCTGTTTGACCACGTCGGACGGGCGGCGGTTGAACCGCGTCATGTCCGGCGTCATCAGCGCGCCCAGGATGAAGGCGCCGGAGACCAGCGTGGTGCCCTCGGCGAGGGAGAGCGCGGGCCCCGGCGGCGGGGAGCTCAGCAGGTCGCCGATGGCGTGGTCGGAGAGGGCGTCCACGACCGAGTAGCCGGCCAGGATGAGGAATGCGGGCACGGTCAGATAGGCGGTCCAGGCCATGATGGTGAACCCGTAGACGGTGATGGCGGTGATGACGACCCCGCCGATCAGTGCCCACGCCCATTCCGGGGTTCCGCTGGACAGGTCGTGCATGCCCTGCGCGAAGACCCCGTTTTGCACACCGAACCAGCCGGCCAGACTAAAGGCGATGAGCAGACCGACCAGCGCCGATCCCTTGCGGCCGAATCCGGACCAGCGGGCGAGCATCGAAACCGAAAGCCCTTCCCTTACTCCCGCAATGCCGAGGAGAATGGTGATGACTTCCAACATGACCGAGCCCACGGTGATGGCGATCACCGCATCGGTGAAGTCCATGCCGAATCCGAGCACCGCGCCGAGCAGGAACTGTTGGAACGAGGAGACCTGCCCGAAGCGTTGCACGGCGACCGATACCCAGGAATGTCGGGCCTCGTCCGGCACGCGGGTCAGCGCGTAATCGTCGAGCCGATCTTCTTCGGCTTTCTTCATGGTCGCACCCCGAGCGCTCCAGCGCCGGCCGCCTGCGATTCCTCTTGCTGTACGACGAGAAACCCCTGCCCCGGAGCCGGCGCCCAGGAGAGGCGTCCCGAATAGAATTCCTCCAGGAATGCGACCCGTTGGTGGTAGACGAAGAACGAGGGCCCGGCCCCGCATATCCCACCGGAGTCGGCAAACAACGGGAGTTCGGCCAGGAAGTACCGGACGGCGTGTTGCAACTGTTCGGCGTCCGGGGTGCTGCCGGGCGGCAGCTTGCGGTCGAGCACCCAGTGCGTGGCGTCCAGACAGGCGCCCCGGAAGGCGGCGTCGGCGGCGAACAGCTCCTGCGCCTGCGCCAACAGTTCGCCGTAGCGCGGCCGTTCCGCCAACTGCGCCATGCCCAGGACCAGCCGCTGCGGCTGGTCCACGTCCAGGGCGCGCAGCGCGGTCGCCACCTTGTTGTGGACGTACTGGCCCTGCCGTGCGGCCTTGCGGCGGGCCCGGGCCTGGGGGTAGCCGAGCGCCTCCAGGGTGTACGCGGCGACGGTGTCCGGGATGAAGAAATGGCACCGTTCGAAGCGCGTTAACGCCCATTGCGCCAGTGCGGTCAGCCGCTCCGTGCTGAAATAGCTATTGAAGGGGCTGACCCCGATGCACACGTGCGATGCGGTCGACAGCAGACTGCCGCACCGCTCCGTGAGTGGTTCAGAGTTGAACATTTCTCGACCTCGCCAACGACTCGTATGGCCAACTCCTGGCACGGCCACGGTCGGGCCGTTCTGGGATGAGACCGCCAGCAGGATCTTCACGCCCCCTCGAATGCCCGGGTAGTGTCAGCGGGCTATGCCGCACACGCATACCCGGCGGCCCGGTAAAGGCTCCGCGCGTAGCGCAAAAAGGTACGGACCAGAATTCGCGACGGGGCCACAGGTGAGGCCGCGACCGACCGGCAAACGGTGCAAACGCCCGCCTCCCGCCGCCCCCTTGAAGGCGCGCCCACACAAAGCCCGGGGCCGGTAATTCCCTTCCCGACCCTGGTGTTCAGGACCGGCGAGGCTTACCTTCTTGGCCATGGAGTTGCAGCTTCGCCATTTACGCAATCTCTGTGCCGTTGCGAACGCCGGGTCCCTCAACAAAGCAGCGGCCGAGCTCGGATTGCCGCAGCCCGCGCTGAGCCGGCAGATCCGGCGTCTTGAGACCCTGCTCGGCGGCGCGCTCTTCCAGCGCGGCACCTGCGGCGTGCGCCTCACGCCGCTGGGCGCCAGCGTGCTGCACCACGCCGAGGCGATCATCCAGCGCTTCGCCGATCTGGACGCACAACTCAGCGCCCACCAGCAGCGCCAGCGGCGCACCCTGCGCGTCGGCTGGGACGCCGGCCCGCTCTCCGAGGCGCTCCTCGGCTGCCTGTGGCAGGTGCGCCCGGACGGCAGGCTCCGCGTCATGACCGTCGAGTCCGCCTGCGAACTCGATGCGCTGCTGCGCGCGGGCGAGGTGGACATCGGCCTGTTCAGCATGGACAGCAGGTCCCAACTCCCCGCTACCGACGGCCTGTTGACCGCGCTGGTGGCCGAGACCCCGGTACTCATCGCGCTCGCCGCCGGCCATCCACTGGCCCACGCTCCGGCCCTGCACATGGCCGACCTCGCGGGCGAGGAGTGGATCTCCGTCCTCGGCCCCGACGGCTGCCAGGACGCGCTGCGCCGGCTGTGCGGGCCGTACGGCTTCCAGCCCAAGATCACCTACGACATGCCGGTCTCCGGCCCGCGCTGCGACGTGATCCGGCACCGCGGCTGTGTGGCCCTCACCCAGCAGATCCGCCCGGTCGCCGCGGGCACCGTGCACCGCAAGGTCGTCGACCTGCCCTCGCGCATGCGGCACTGGCTCGCCGCGCTGCCCGGCAACCCGGCCGCCGGGCTGCTACCCGCGCTCGCCGGGCTGCTGTCCGCGGCGCACGAGGAGTTGACGCGCGAGCGCAGCGCCGCCGACCGCATCGCCGCCGTGCCCACCACGCCGATCGGGCGGCGCCGCCCCCCCGCCGCCGAAGGCCGCGCCCCCACCGCCGCGCGCCCCTCCCCCACCCCCTCAGGAACGTCTGCTTGTCATGACCCTTGAAATTCATGACCTGCGCATCCTGCGCGCCATCGCCGAGGCGGGCAGCCTGGCCGGCGCGGCCCGGGCGCTCGGCACCAACCAGGGGAACATCAGCCGCCAACTCCAGCGCATCGAGCGCGGCACCGGCGTCGCGCTGTTCCGGCGCGCGCCCCGCGGCACCACGCCCACCGACGCGGGGCACCTGGTGCTCAGCGGCGCCGAGACGCTGCTGCCGCTGATCGACTGGCTCCTGGACGCCGCCGCCCGGGAGGCCACCGAGCAGCGCGCCCGCCAGGTCACCGAGCAACCGGCCCGCCCCGCGCGCGGGGACGCGGTACGCATCGGCTCCGTCGGCCACCCCGTGCTGCCCGCGCTCGCCGGCGCCCTGTGCACGCTGCTGCCCGGCACCGCGCTCGGCATCCACACCGACGACTCCAGTAGCGCCCTGCTCGACCTGTTGGTCGGCCAGGAGCTCGAAGCCGTCGTCGTACGCCACTTCCCCGGGCAGGACGAACCGTTGCCGGCCGGCGTGGCGAGCGCGGTCATCGCGCGCGAGGGGCTGCTCGTCGGCATCGGCGACCGCCATCCGCTGGCCGGGCGGGGCTCCGCGGCCCTGCGCGACCTGCCGGCGGGCACCTGCGTCCTGGTCGACTCGCGCAACCACACGCTGCGCCGGCGCTTCGGGGCGGCCATCGAACGCACCGGCGCCGCCCTGCGGTTGTCGTGCGCCGCCGATGAGGCGGCGGCCTCGGCGCTGGCCTGCGCTTCGCGTGCGGCGTTCGCGGCCTTCCCGACGCCGGCGCCGCTGCCAGGCATCGCCTTCCTGCCGCTCGCGGACCCGGCGGCCCGCTATACGCTGCTGCTCGCCTGGCCGCGTACGGGCCGACTCGCCCCGTACGGGACCGACCTGGCGGAGCGTCTGCGCCGCGCGTACCCGTCGCCGCTCAGCGACTGAGCCCGCGCCGGGCGCACCGCCATTGGCGCCGCGTAGCCGGTTCCACACCATCCGTTATCGGGAACAAGGACAGCAAGCAGGCATTCGATCCCCCACGTTCCCCACCCCGCACCCGCATCCCGCACCCGGCGTCCCCACGGCGCCGGTCTTCCGCCCGCTTCCCCCTGTTCCCTGTCCCTCGTCCCGGGAGGCATCTCCATGTTGCGCGGAATCGACGTCAGTTCGCACCAGTCGACCGACTTCAGCACCGAAGGGCTCTCCTTCGTCTTCGTCAAGGCGACGGAGGGCCGCTCGTACGTCAACCCCAAGCAGTCGGCGCAGGCCAGCCGAGCCCGCAAGGCCGGCTGTGTGGTCGGCTTCTACCACTTCCTGTGGCCGGGCAACCTGGCCGACCAGGCCCAGTACTTCGTGCGCGAGTGCGCGTCCAAGGAGGGCGACCTGCTCGCCGTCGACTGGGAGAACACCGGCAACGGCACGCGCGCCAGCAACGCGGAGAAGGACACGTTCCTCCGCGAGGTCAAGCGGCTGCGCCCGACCCACCGCGTGCTGCTCTACTGCAACCGCACCTTCTGGCTCAACCACGACACCACGTCCTACGCCGGCGACGGCCTGTGGATAGCGGACTACGTGGCGGCCGGCAAACCCCGCATCAAGGCCAAGTGGCGCATCCACCAGCACACCGAGCACCCGATCGACCAGAACGTGGCGGACTTCGCCAGCAAGGAGGCGCTGCGCACCTGGGCCACGTCCTAGCGCGCGGTGCGGTGCGGGCCGGGCGGGCCCGTGCCCCCGGCGCGGCGGCCGGTCAGGCGGCCCCGGCCCGGCCCGTGTTCAGGTCCCGTGTTCAGGGCCTGCGCACCTCGTACAGGAAGCAGCCGTAGTCCGCCGCCCGTACGTGTACGAAGGCGACGTCCGGGTCGGCGAACGCCGTGCGCAGGGCCTGGTCCACGAGGGTCCGCGCGCGGTCCGGGTCGTCCGGCACCCGCACCACGGCGCCGCCGGCGATCGCGCCACCGCCGCTGTAGCCGCGGAACGCGCGCAGGGCTCCGGCCTCGGCGAACGGGGAGCCGGGCACCCCCTTCGGGCCCGTGCACCGGCCGGTGTGGATGAAGACCGGACCCGTCTCGTCGTAGGCCCCCGCATCGACGCCGGCCGCCGCCGCCCACCGGCGCAGCGGGGCGTAGGAGACGAGGGCGATCCGCTCGCCCGCCCGGCTCCGGCGCAGGCAGCAGCGCAGCGGCGCGCCGTCCAGGTCGTGTACGTAGGGCACGGGGACGGCGCCGGCGTCGTCGCGTACCCGGAGCCCGTCGAGTACGTGCGGGGCGATGGCGAGCGGCTGGTGCGTCACAGTCGTCATGCGCTCAGGCTGCGCGGCGGAGGCCGCCGATGCTGGCGGTAATGCGACGTCGCATTCGGGGCGCCGGACCCGCGTCGGCGCCCCCGCCGGTGGTGCGCCCGGCCCAGGGCCACGCCGCCGTGCCACCGTACCTTCGCGCCGCTGGCCAGACCGCCAGGCCCCGCGGGGCGAAGCCCGAGCGAACCGAGGAACACCAGGTCAGCGGCATTGTCAGAGGGAGCGCTTAGGCTCATGGCATGAGTTACGCAGACGTACGCGAACTCCAGAGCGCGCTCACCACGGCATCCGACATCGCCTTCTCGCTGGGGTCCGAGCCGTCCGCCCTGGAGACGCATCAGCTCACCGACGCGCTGCGGCGTGCGCTGGCCGCGGCCGGTGCGCTCGGCGCCGAGCACGGCGGGACGGGCTGTTCGGAGCACCCGCGCGGCGCCGTCGACCCGCTGTACGGCGACAAGGACGACCCGCTGCCCCCGGGCTGGGGCCGCTGTCTGCTGTGCAACGACCGCCGCCGGCGGGCCAGCGTCCAACGGCGCGGCGGCCGTTGACCCACCGCGGCGCCACCGCGACACCACGGCCACGGCGGTACGGGCCCGCGGCCGTGCGGGCCACCGGCGGTGCGGGGTCCAACGGGCCGGGCCCCCGCGCGGGCGGCGCGCTCGGCGCCGGCCCTGCGGGGGCCCGGGTGGTTCGCGGCCGGGCCGGGG
>NZ_JBEHZD010000039.1:0-28049 GCF_040240285.1 Streptomyces sp. HSW2009
GGAAGCCTCGTGAGGGGTGGAGTTGACTGGTACTAATAGGCCGAGGGCTTGTCCTCAGTTGCTCGCGTTCACTGTGTTGGTTCTGAAGCAACGAACTGTGTGTTTGCCGGTTTGTTTGTTTTATAGTGTTTCGGTGGTCATTGCGTTAGGGAAACGCCCGGTTACATTCCGAACCCGGAAGCTAAGCCTTTCAGCGCCGATGGTACTGCAGGGGGGACCCTGTGGGAGAGTAGGACGCCGCCGAACTCCTTTTAGAAAAAGAGCCTTGTGAGGACCATCAGTCCTCGCAGGGCTCTTTTTGCTTTTATAGAGTGGTCCTATGCGCTATGACCTCATCATCTTCGACAACGACGGTGTACTCGTCGACAGCGAGCCGATCTCGAACCGACTGCTCGCCGGGTACCTGACCGAGTTGGGCCATCCGACCACGTACGAAGAGGCGATTCGCGACTACATGGGCTCCGCCATGCACCGGATACACGACCTGGTGCTTGAGCGGTACGGCCGGCGGCTGCCCGTCGAATTCGATGCCACGTTCCACCAGCGGGTATTCGCCGCCTTCGAAGCCGAGCTGGAAGCCGTGGCCGGCGCGGCCGATGTGCTGGAGAAGATGTGCGCGGACAGCGTCCCGTACTGTCTCGCCTCCTCCGGAAGCCACGAGCGCATTCGGGTCGCGCTGAAGAAGACCGGGCTCTACGGTCTCTTCGGAGAAGAGCGCATCTTCAGCTCCCAGGACGTGGGTCGCGGAAAGCCAGCCCCCGACCTCTTTCTGCACGCCAGCGAGGTCATGGGCGTGGCGCCCGAACGATGTGCCGTCATAGAGGACAGCCCGCTCGGCGTACAGGCGGCGCGGGCCGCGGGAATGGACGTCTTCGGGTACACCGCCATGACACCGGCCACCAAACTCTCCGACGCCACCGCGCTCTTCTCCGAGATGCGTGAACTCCCGTCACTCTTGGCGTAACTCGGGGATCGAGGCGGCCGACTGAGGAGTTCGCGATGCTGTTCGGCGCCCGTTCCCTGCCGTCGTGGTGTCGCCCGATACGGTGACGGGCATGAACGTCCGCACACATCTCATGTGGGATGACGCCGTCACGGGCTACGACTTCGGTCCCGGGCACCCGATGGACCCGGTGCGACTGGGGCTGACGATGCGGCTGGTGGAGGCGTTCGGCCTCGATCGCGAGGTGAAGGTGGTCGCCGGGCCACCCGCCGGCGACTCCACGCTGCGTCTCGTACACCGCCAGGACTACGTGGACGCCGTACGACGGGCCTCCGCGGACCCGGCCGCGGCCGACGAGGCGTACGGCCTCGGCACGCCGGACGATCCGGCGTTCTCGGGGATGCACGAGGCGTCGGCGCTGATCGCAGGCCAGTCGGTGGCCGCCGCGGAGGCCGTGTGGAGCGGCCGGGCGACGCGGGCCGTGAACTTCGCCGGCGGGCTGCACCACGCGATGGCCGGCAGCGCGGCCGGCTTCTGCGTGTACAACGATGCCGCGCTCGCCATCGCGCGCCTGCTCGAACTGGGCGCGCAGCGGGTCGCGTACGTCGATGTGGACGTGCACCACGGTGACGGCGTCCAGGCGGCCTTCTGGAACGACCCGCGGGTGCTGACGATTTCGCTGCACGAGCACCCCCGGACCCTGTTCCCGCAGACCGGTTGGCCCGCCGAGACCGGTGGCGACGACGCGGAGGGCAGCGCGGTCAACGTGGCGCTGCCCGCGGGCACCGGTGACGAAGGGTGGCTGCGCGCCTTTCACGCCGTCGTGCCCGAACTGCTCGCGGCCTTCCGGCCGGACGTGCTCGTCACACAGCACGGCGCCGACACGCACATCGAGGACCCGCTGGCGCACCTCGCGGTGACGGTGGACGCCCAGCGGGCGGTCGCGGCCGGTTGCCGGCAATTGGCTGACGAGCATGCGGGTGGTCGCTGGATCGCGTTGGGCGGCGGTGGATACGCGGTGGTGGACGTCGTGCCGCGGACCTGGACGCATCTGGTGGGTGTCGCGGCCGGCCGGCCCATCGACCCGGAGGCGCCGACCCCCGACGCATGGCGGCACGAGGTGTACGCGCGGACGCGGCAGCAGGCGCCGCTGCGGATGACCGATGGTCGGGAGCCGCGTTGGCGGGACTGGGAGGAGTGGGGGTACGACCCGGCCGATGCGCTGGACCAGGCCGTGGTGGCGACGCGGCGGGCGACCTTCCCGGCGCACGGGCTGCTGCCCTGAACCGGCGGTGCCACACGCACGGGAGCACCACATCCTGAACGTCCGCGAAAGATGGCCAGAATCGGCCGCTGGATGGCCAACTGGCCTCTGGAATGACCGCTGGTGACGAACCGTTAGCCCAACGGTGGCACGCATCGGGGTTCCGCGGGCGGCGGGCCGCGGTCGTCGGCCACCATCGTCGGTGTGTTGAGCGCTTCCGAGCTGCGGGCCCATCTGATGACCACAGGGCTCGCCGGCCCCGTGGCCACGCGGCGGGAAGGGAGCCTGCGGCGGTACCGGATGTTCGCGGCGCGCGACCCGCAGACGTTGATCGGGCTTGAGCCCGAACTCGACTGGAACTTCGCGGAGTTGCTTGAGCTCATGAGCGACCGGTGCGGTGTTTCGAACGATCCTGGGTATGTTTTGGGCCAGGATGTGATCGATCCGGATCGTACGGTGACGGCGCTGGACGCCTTCGCAGATCGGCTGGGCGGCGCCGCGCGGTCTCGTACCCCGGTGTTGCTCGGGACCGGGCATCCAGGCCGGCTGCTGGGCTTCTACGCCGCTTTGGCGTCCGCTTTGTCAGCGGCAGGTTGTCCCGTTCTCACCCCAGGATGGGGGTGCCGGATCGACATCAGGACCCGGTTCGGGCTACGTACGTACAACCTTGCCTACATTCGAGGAGTCGCGCTGGTGCGGGAACCCGGCGCGCGGAGTGCAGAGAATGAGACCGGCGTGCACACGCACTCGCCGCTTCCCCTCCGGATCGCGCTCGGGGCGGCAGCCGACGCCGGGGGGAGCCTTCCCGGCCTCGTCATCGGTGATCACGGATGGCTCTGCGGGGCAGGTCAGCTCGGTATTGCGGCCGTTGGGCTGGCTGACAGCGACGATCCCGCGCCGTTCGTCGGCGAGGCCGAGGGAAGGGTATCGGTCGTCGTTCCGCTTGATGACGCTGTGCGGCCTGATTACTACCGGCCGCTTACTCGCTATGTACTCAATCGAGCGTGTCTGTCACAGTAGGCGGCCGATCGCTACTCCTCTTCCCCACTCGTATCACCCGCCCCTAGTCTGGTGAGTGAGCGCGCAGCGACGAGGAGTCACCGGAGGGGAAGCCGGTGCCCGTCATGTGCGGAAGGTTCAGGTGTGTCATGGCTGCTGGCGAGAGGCCTCTGAATGAGGTCCAGTTTCTGACCGTGGCGGAAGTTGCCTCGGTCATGCGAGTGTCGAAGATGACCGTGTACCGGTTGGTGCACAGCGGTCATCTGCCCGCTATCCGGGTAGGCAGGTCCTTCCGGGTTCCCGAGCAGGCGGTGCACGAGTACCTCCGCGAGTCGTATGTGGGGGTGGAGTCCGCCTAGGTCGCCCGCGGTGGGCCGGACCGGTGTGGTCGGAGCGGTGGCCGTCTTCGGGCGGCTGCCGTGACGTACGCGGCGGGTGTGGTCCACGGGGCTGATGGGTCGCGTCGACCCTCGGATTACGCTGTTCGCTCGGTGCCGGGTAGGCTGGCCCGATGTAGGTCGTGTGGGCTCGGACGCCCCGCACCGAGTGAAATCGAAGTGAGCGAGGGTAGTCGTGGGCTCTGTTATCAAGAAGCGGCGTAAGCGGATGGCGAAGAAGAAGCACCGCAAGCTGCTCAAGCGCACGCGCGTCCAGCGTCGCAACAAGAAGTAAGCGCGACGCTGTGCGACGTTCCGCAGCCCTCCCACCACACGGTGGGAGGGCTGCGGTGCGTTCGGGGCAGGTCAGGCGGGGTCCCGCCGGGTCCGGCCGCGCCGGGCCGGTGCGTTGTCAGACCCAGTGGATACGGTGAGTCATAGCTTCGGGGCACGCCGGCTCCGTGGCGCCGGACGGGTGTCCGCAGGCTTCTGCGAGGGTGGGAAGGTAGGCGCTGATCATGGGCAGGGTCGTGCTCGTCACCGGGGTGGCCCGGCAGCTCGGTGGCCGCTTCGTCCGCCGTGTCCTGCGCGAGCCCGATGTGGACCGGGTGATCGGTGTCGACGCCGCGCTGCCCGAGCACGACCTCGGTGGCGCCGAGTTCGTCCAGACCGACATCAGGCAACCCACGATCGGCAAGGTGCTGGCGCAGTACGGCGTGGACACCGTGGTGCACATGGACGTCAACGGCACACCGCTCGGCTCCCGCGGCAGCCGGACCACGGTCAAGGAGACCAACGTCATCGGCACCATGCAGCTCCTCGGCGCCTGCCAGAAGGCACCGACCGTGGCCCGCTTCGTGGTGAAGTCCAGCACGAGCGTGTACGGGTCGGCCTCCCGTGATCCGGCCGTCTTCGGCGAGACCACCCCCGTCAAATCGCTGCCCAGCGGCGGGTTCGCCAAGGACGTCGTCGAGGTCGAGGGCTATGTGCGCGGGTTCGCCAGGCGCCGGCCGGACGTCGCGGTGTGTGTGCTGAGGTTCGCCCACGTGCTGGGCCCGTGCACGGACTCGCCCCTCGCCGAGTACTTCGCGCTGCCCGTGCTGCCCACCATCGTCGGCTTCGACCCGCGGCTCCAGTTCGTCCACGAGGACGACGCCATCGAGGTGCTGCGACTGACGGCCGGCCAGCCGCGCCGCTCCACCCCGCACAGCGGCACCTTCAACATCGCGGGTGACGGCGTGCTGCTGCTCTCCCAGGCGGCTCGGCGGCTCGGCCGGCCCACCCTGCCGCTCTTCTCGCCCTCGGTGACCTGGATCGGCTCGGTGCTGCGCGCGGTGGGCATAACCGACTTCTCGCCCGAGCAGATCCGGCTGCTCACCCATGGGCGGGTCGTGGACACGACACAGATGCGCGAGACCCTGGGCTTCTGGCCCACGTACAGCACCGCCGGCGCCTTCATGGACTACGCACGCAGCCGCGGCGCCGGACTGCTGCCGCCCGAGGCCCTGGCCCGTACCGTCGACCGGATCGCCGCGGCGCTGCCGGGCGCCGGCCAGAACTGAGGAGCGCAGCCACGATGGCGGACGCGAAGGTCATCCCGTTCGGCGAGGAGCCGAGGGCCCGGCGGAAGGCCGGCGCCCGCCGCCCGGTGCGGGTACCGCAGGCACAGGCCGCGCTCCAGCCCGTCCCGCCGCAGCGCGACGAGGACGGGGAGGCCGCGGGACGGGCCCGGCAGCCGGACGGCGCCGAGGGGACCGAAGGGGCAGCGCCCGCGGAGCAGGCGCGGGGCTGGGAGCAGCGGCTGGCCGGCGGCCTGAGCTTTCTGCGGCGCAGGCTCACCGGCGAGTACGAGGTCGATGACTTCGGCTTCGACGAGGAGCTGACGGACCAGGTCCTGATGTCGCTGCTGCGGCCGATGTACGAGTCGTACTTCCGGGTCGAGGTGCGCGGCATGGAGAACGTGCCGAGCACCGGCGGGGCGCTGATCGTCGCCAACCACTCGGGGACGGTGCCGCTGGACGGGCTGATGCTCCAGGTCGCCGTGCACGATCACCATCCAGCCGACCGCCATCTGCGCCTCCTCGCGGCGGACCTGGTCTTCAAGCTGCCGGTGATCAGCGAGTTGGCTCGCAAGGCCGGTCACACGTTGGCGTGTGCGGAGGACGCGCAGCGGCTGTTGGACCGCGGTGAGCTGGTCGGCGTGATGCCCGAGGGGTTCAAGGGGATAGGGAAGCCGTTCTCCGAGCGCTACAAGTTGCAGCGGTTCGGCCGGGGCGGCTTCGTCTCGACGGCTCTGCGCAGCCGGGTGCCGATCGTGCCGTGCTCGATCGTCGGGGCCGAGGAGATCTATCCGATGGTCGGGAACTCCAAGACGTTGGCGCGGCTGCTCGGCTTCCCGTACTTCCCGATCACACCGACGTTTCCGCTGCTCGGACCGTTGGGCACGGTGCCGCTGCCGACGAAGTGGACGATCCAGTTCGGTGAGCCGATCGCGACGGACGGCTATGCGCCGGAGGCGGCCGACGATCCGATGCTGATGTTCAACCTGACGGACCAGGTCCGCGAGACGATCCAGCACACTCTGTACAAGCTGCTCGTACGAAGGCGCTCCGTCTTCTTCTGAGCCGGCCGTGGACGGGGCCGGTCAGGGGGAAGACGGAGCGCCTGGGCAGGGGCCGGTGGTGCGGCCCTGCGGGTCCGGTCAGTCGTCGCTGGGCTGCGGGGAGCCGGACGGGTCGGGGACGTCGGTCCCGAGTCCCGGTAGTAGGTCACCGAGCAGCGGTGGGACCGTCACCTCGGGCTTGCCGGTCTCGGGGGTGCGCTCCTGGGACGGTTGTGGCGTTTCAGTGGCCGGCTGTTGCTCCAGGAGGCCGGGCCCGTCGAGGAGGCGGGGCCGCTCTCGCGCCGGGGGCGTCGTGGGAGCGGGGGTGCTCGCGCGCCGCTGCGGCTCGGTGTGGTCCGGATGGCTCGGCTTGGCGTGCCGCGGAGCGGGCCGGTCGGGGGTGGCGGGCGGCGGGGTGGCGGGCGCCGTCCGTACGCGCTCGACTTCCGGCTGGGTGTTCTGGGGCGGCGGGGTGAGCAACGTACGCAGCGGGTCGACGTCGACGTCCATGGCCTCCAGGACCAGGCTGACCTGGTCGCCCATGTCCCGAAGGGGGAGCGGGAGGCGCTGGCGGAGGTCGCTCCAGCCCTTGCGGTGGTCGCTGGTGAAGGCGTTCAACCTGCGCATCGGGTCCAGCGAGCCGTCGCGTTGGTGGGCGTCGTGCAGCAGCCGGTGGCCTTCGGAGGCCGCGTGCTGCATGCCGGAGAGCGCCTTGCGCACTTCGCTGAGCGACTCGTGGTCCATCTCGCCCGCGCGGGCGCGCTCCATGAGTCGGCGGGCCTCGTTCATCCGGGTGGATGCCTGGTCCAGGTAGATCCGCCCGCGGTCGGCGTCGTCGTTGGCCATGCCCCGCTTGAGATCCTCTATGCCGCGCTTGAGGCCGTAGAGGGAGTCGCCGGGGAGGGCGTCGGAGCTGGCCGTGGCCACGCCGCCGAACGCGCCCGCCGCGACACCGACGGTCAGCCCCCCTGCCGCTAGGCCCTTTGACCATCGCGACCGGGGGCGGAGTCTGCTGAGGGGGCCCGCGCGGTGGCTACCCCTGCCGCCCTCTCCGGTCTTCCTGGCGGCACTGCCGCTGCTGGCGGACCGTGCCGAGCGCTGCTCGGGCACGCGCGCACCGTCGCTGGCGAACGCCGTCTCCACCGCGGCGAGCAACTGGGCCCGCTGAACGGTTTTGGCGGTGGGGTCCAGCTCCGGCGCCGGCAGTTCGCCGAGCGCCTTGGTCAGGGCCAACATGCCTTCTCGCTCGGCGTTCTCCGCCGTGTGCTCGGCCGGGCCGGTTGCCGTGCCCTGGAGTTCCTGCTCCTCCAGGGCCTGGGCGAAGGCGTGAGCCCGCCGGTGCGCCGATACGTTCGCGATCACGGGCGGCACCTCCTCTCGTCAAGATGGTCGACTCCTCAGGGCGCCTTGGAGGTTGCACGCCTTGAGCGCCGCCACTCGATCGAGTGAGCAATTGCGGGCATGGCGTGACCGCAGGGAGCCTGCATCCCGCACAACGAGCGGCGCGGCAGCCGGGTTACGCGGCCACGATGATCTGACCGCTGTCCGGAAGCGAAGCGGGGGCGTTTCACCGGCACGTGAACGCGGCGGAAGGGACCGGTGAGAGGGAGGTGGAGCCTGGGAGTGACCCGTCGAGCAGGGTGGGGACGGCCCCGTGCGGCGGGCGGTGAGGGGGTGTTGCTGCGCCGTTCGGCGTGGTGGGAGGGCTAACGGGCGTCGTCGGGGAGGAGCCGGGCGAGGGTGCGCACGGCACGGTACTGGAGGGTTTTGATGGCGCCTTCGTTCTTGCCCATCACCCGGGCGGTCTCGGCCACCGAGAGTCCTTGTAGAAAGCGCAGCGTGACGCATTCCTGCTGTTGGGGGTTAAGCCTGCGAACCGCCTGGAGGAGGGCAGCGTTGGAGAGCGATTCGAGAACGGAGTCCTCGGGGCTGCGTTCGACCTCGTTGGCGTCGAGCATTTCGCCGGTGGTGACTTCCAGGCGGAAGCGGCTCGATTTGAAGTGATCGGCGACGAGGTTGCGGGCGATGGTGACCAGCCAGGCTCCGAAGTCGCGGCCCTGCCAGGTGAACGTACCGATGCGGCGCAGGGCGCGCAGGAAGGTCTCGCTGGTCAGGTCCTCGGCGGTGGCCCGGCCACCGACGCGGTAGTAGATGTAGCGGTAGACGGTGTCGGAGTACTGGTCGTAGAGGCAGCCGAAGGCTTCGGACTCGCCGGACTGGGCGCGTTCGACGAGTTCCATCATGCGGTGGCTGTCGCTGTCGGCGCTCGGGCGGCGGGGGGTCGCCGGGGTGGCGCTGGTGCGGGTTCGTCTTCCGACGGTCGCGCTTCCGTTGGCGACGGTGTAGCAGGGTGCTGAGGCAGCGGGGACGGGTGTGGCGAATGCGGGGACAGCGGGTACGGCGTACGCGGTGGGGACGTAGCCGCGAAGGCGGTCGATGACCGTTTCGCGCAGCGTAGCCAGGCCCGAGGCGTCAACCCCGACGTGTGGGTACACGGGACTCCCAGAGGCAGAGCTTCCATCACGTGCAGTGCGGGACCGTTCACCCGTCGTAGGGACGTGTGGGTACCGGTTGCGTCTGAGGAGAATAACGCTTCGTATAGGTGACGCTACACCCAGTTGCTTAAATCGCCGTTTCCGTCCACTCTGTGCTGCCTTGACGGTCAATCAAGAGTCGAACATTGATCAGAAGTTGATCGAAAAGCTTCGCGATCTGTTTGGTTGCGGGGCGTGTTGTGGTAATCCGGGCACAACGCGACTGGCGGGAAAGGCGCGCGGGTAGGCAGTTTAGATTGCTCGAACTCGGTTGCCCGTGACGGTTGGTGCGGTTCTCCGGCGGTTGCGCTGTCAGGGGCGGGGCCGCTGTGTGCGGCGGGGCGTACGGGGTGCGAGTGGGGTTCGCGTGGGCGGGCGCGTCGTCGAGGAGTGGGGATGGCGCGGGCCCGGCGATTGCGCTGGGTGACGGGGGGTGCGGCGAGGCGGCGCGTTGACTTCGATCCGCGCCGGAGCCCGCGTCCGCACCACTGGGCCGCGACGGCTTGCCACGGCCCAGCCCGCGGCTCTGCGGCTGCTCGCTCGGTGGTGGTTCTGCCGTACCGGTGCCGTACCGCCTTGTCGCACCGCCGTACTGCTGCCGTCTAGCTGCCGTATTGCCTCGCGGTGTCGCGGCTCTGCCGGCCGTGCCGCTGCTGCATCCCCTCGCCGTACCGCTGTTCTGTCGGCGTACCGCCACTACTGCCGCCTGCCGCCTGCCGTCGCCGTGCCGCTGCTGCTGTGGTGCTCGCCGCGCCGCCGGTTGGCGTGAGGGGCGGGGGGGGGCTGGCGGTGGCGTACGGGGCGCAGCCGGGGGAGGTTCGGCGGCGGTGTGGCCACTCCCTCCCCGGGGGGTGGGTCAGCGGCGGCGGCGGTGGAGGGCGACGGCCGCGGCGGTGCCGCCGGCCACGGCGCCGAGACCGGCGGCGGCCGGGATGCCGATCTTGGCGGCCTTGCGGCCGGTCCGGTAGTCGCGCAGCCGCCAGCCGTGTTCGCGGGCGTGCTTGCTCAGCCGGGCGTCGGGGTTGACCGCGTACGGATGGCCCACCAGCGACAGCATGGGGATGTCGTTGGCGGAGTCGCTGTAGGCGGCGCAGCGCGTCAGGTCCAGGCCCTCGGCCGCGGCCAGGGCGCGGACCGCTTCGGCCTTGGCCGGGCCGTGCAGGGGCTCGCCCACCAGCCGGCCGGTGTAGACGCCGCCGATGGATTCGGCGACCGTGCCGAGGGCGCCGGTCAGGCCGAGGCGGCGGGCGATGATCGTCGCGGCCTCGATCGGGGCGGCTGTCACGAGCCAGACCTTCTGGCCGGCGTCCAGGTGCGCCTGGGTGAGGGCGCGGGTGCCGGGCCAGATCCTTTCGGCCATGTACTCGTCGTAGATCTCCTCGCCGATGGACATCAGCTCCGAGACGCGGTGTCCCTTGACGATGGACAGGGCGCTATTGCGGGCGTCTTCCATGTGCGCGGGGTCTTCGACGCCGGCGAGGCGGAACCAGGTCTGTTGCCAGGCAAACCGCGCGAGTTCCCGCTTGCGGAAGAAGTGGCGCTTATAGAGGCCGCGTCCGAAGTGAAAGAGCGCGGCGCCCTGCATCACCGTGTTGTCGAGGTCGAAGAAGGCGGCGGCGCGGTGATCCCCGGGGACCGGGAATTCCGGCTCCGTGGCCTCTTGGGGTGGTTCCGCTGACTCATCCGGGAAGTCCGCATCGAGTTCCGATGCGGTTTTTCGCGCTGCTTCGGCCGCGGCCTCACCGGCGAGCACGCTGCGTGCGGTAGCCGAACGCCTGCGGGGAGTGAGCCATCCTAGAGCCGCCATAGCGCGAGCATAGCCAGTTTGTTCGGTCCATCCGGGGTCGGGACGATTCGTGGAGCGTGAACATTCCGCTACGGGAATTGGTGCGGGGGCCACCGGGGCTTTGTCGGTCGACGGTGGAGTCCGGTGCGGGCCGGTGTGCTCCCGTGCGGTGCGGGCGCGAGCCGGCGGTGTGGCAGGCGATGCGGTGCGGCAGCGCGGTGGGGTGCTGCCGCGGTAGGGCGGTGTGGTGGCCGCGGTCAGCCGCCGAGCGCCTTGCGGAGTCGGTCGGGATGGACGCGCCAGAAATCGTGTTGGGCGCCGTCGACGAGGATGACCGGGATCTGTTCCCAGTACTTCCGGTAGAGCTCTTCGTCTTCGGTGATGTCTTTCTTTTCCCACGCGGCGCCGAGTTCGGCGCAGACCTTTTCGATCACCTGCTGTGCGTCATCGCACAGATGGCAGCCGGGTTTGCCGATGAGCGTCACGGTGCGGTCGGCGGGGTTCTTGCGGCCTGATCGGCGTAGCAGGGGGCTCATGTTCGCCATTGTGCCGCCGATGGTCGGGGTCTCCGTGCGGTGTTCGGTGGGTTCGGCGGGGACGGCGGCGTCGCGTGGTCGATTACCATCGTGGGCGATTTGTTGACATCCGGGGGTATAGCGGTGAGGAGTGTGGGCGCGTGCTCCCGTTGTCGTCCCCGCGTGTGCGGCGGGAAAGCGGTGAACGGTGTGAACGGCGTGGTGCTGGTGGCGGTTCCGTAATCGGCCCGAAAGGGCGCGTGACACCCGTCACTTTGCTCGGACAAAGCGGACACCATCTTTGTGCACGCGTTCACAAAGGCATAGCCTGCACTTCACGGGGCGGTCCTGGGACGGGCCGTCCGCAGCCCCGCTCTACCCGCAGGAGCACCGTGGCAACTGGCCGAACTCACCGACCGGCGACCCGAAGCCGAGGGATTCCCGAGGCCACCGTCGCCCGGCTTCCGCTGTATCTGCGCGCGTTGACCGCGCTGTCCGAGCGCTCGGTCCCCACGGTCTCCTCCGAGGAGTTGGCCGCCGCGGCCGGGGTCAACTCGGCGAAGCTGCGCAAGGACTTCAGCTACCTCGGCTCGTACGGCACCCGTGGCGTCGGCTACGACGTGGAATACCTCGTCTACCAGATCTCCCGCGAGCTCGGCCTCACCCAGGACTGGCCGGTCGTCATCGTCGGCATCGGCAACCTCGGCGCCGCGCTCGCCAACTACGGCGGGTTCGCCTCCCGCGGCTTCCGGGTCGCCGCGCTCATCGACGCCGACCCGGCGATGGCGGGCAAGCCCGTCGCGGGCATCGCCGTGCAGCACACCGACGAGCTCGAAAAGATCATCGATGACAACGGGGTCTCCATCGGCGTCATCGCCACCCCGGCCGGCGCCGCCCAGCAGGTGTGCGACCGCCTGGTGGCTGCCGGCGTGACCTCGATCCTCAACTTCGCGCCGACCGTGCTCACCGTCCCGGACGGGGTGGACGTGCGCAAGGTCGACCTCTCCATCGAGCTCCAGATCCTCGCCTTCCACGAGCAGCGCAAGGCCGGCGAAGAGGCGGCGCAGGACGCGGCCCAGGCCGGCGCCACCGCGCCCGCCGCGGCGCCCGCGCCCGCCGGCCCGGAGCGCTCGCTGACCGACGCCGCCGCGGGCCCCGCGCCCGTCGTCGCCGTCACCGACGTGCGCGAGAACCAGGGACCTGACGGGGACGTGCCCGCCGTGATGCCGGCATGAGTCTGCTGGTCGTGGGGTTGAGCCACCGCAGTGCGCCGGTGAGCGTGCTGGAGCGGGTCGCGCTCCAGCCCGAGCAGCGCGGGCGCCTGGTCCAGGACGCGCTCGGCGTGGAGCCCGCCGCCGAGTCCGCCGTGCTGGCCACCTGTAACCGGGTGGAGCTCTACGCCGACGTGGACAAGTTCCACGCGGGCGTCGCCGAGCTGTCCACGCTGCTCGCCGAGCACACCGGCGTCACGCTGGACGAGCTGACGCCGTACCTGTACGTGCACTACGAGGACCGGGCCGTCCACCACCTGTTCTCGGTGGCCTGCGGGCTGGACTCGATGGTCGTGGGCGAGGGGCAGATCCTCGGCCAGATCAAGGACGCGCTCGCGCTCGGGCAGGAGCTGCACACCGCGGGGCGGCTGCTCAACGACCTGTTCCAGCAGGCCCTGCGGGTCGGCAAGCGGGCGCACAGCGAGACCGGCATCGACAAGGCCGGCCAGTCGCTGGTCACCTTCGGCCTCCAGCAGCTCGCCGGCGAGGCGCCGGTCGAGCGCGGGGCCGCCGGCAAGCGCGCCCTGGTCATCGGCGCGGGCTCGATGTCCTCGCTGGCAGCCACCACGCTGGCGCGCGCCGGCGTGGCCGAGCTCGTGGTGGCCAACCGGACCCTGGAGCGGGCGCGCCGGTTGACGGCCGCGCTGGCCGAACAGGCCGCCGCGCACACCCATGGCCATACCACTGACCAGGCCATTGGTCGTCACACGGACCACGGGGCGGGGCACCCGGGCGACCGGCTCCCCGGTCAGCCGCAGGACCCCGAGCAGCACGGCACCGGCGCCGCCTTCGGCATGGCCCTCGGCGTCGCCGCGCTCGCCGTCGTCCCCGCCGAACCCCTCGACCCGGCACCCGCCGCGCAAGGGCCCGGCTGCGTCGCCGGCGTACCCGCGCCGCACGGCGGCTGCTGCGGACAGCAGCCGACCAGCCCAACGGACGGTCATGAGCACGCCGAAACCGACACCGTCCCGCCAGCGGCAGGCGCCACCGAGCTGATCGCCCGCGCGGTCCCGATGACCGAGGTCGAAGCCGAACTGGCCGAAGCTGACATCGTCGTCTCCTGCACCGGCGCCACCGGCCTCGTCCTCACCGCCGACGCGCTGCGCACCGCCACCGCGCCGCACCCCGGCCGGCCCCTGGCCCTGCTCGACCTGGCTATGCCCCGCGACATCGACGCCGCCGCACACCGCCTGGGCGACGTACACCTCGTCGACATCGAATCGCTCGCCGAAGCGTCCGCCGACGCCCCCATGGCCGCCGACGTCGACCAGGTGCGCGCCATCGTCTCGGCCGAGGTCGCCGCCTTCGGCGCGGCCCAGCGCGCCGCGCACATCACACCCACCGTCGTCGCCCTGCGCACCATGGCCGCATCCGTGGTGACCAGCGAGATCGCCAGGCTCGACGGACGACTGCCAGACCTTGACGACAAGCAGCGGGCGGAAATCACCCAGACCGTCCGCCGCGTGGTCGACAAGCTGCTGCACGCGCCGACGGTGCGGGTCAAGCAGCTCGCGAGCACGCCCGGCGGGGCCGGATACGCCGACGCCCTGCGCGAGCTCTTCGACCTCGACCCCGAGGCGGTCGCCGCCGTCAGCCGGGCCGATGGGAACCACCCGAAGCGAGGACGGGCATGACCGACAGCACATCCCACCCCCCCGACCGCAACGCAGCCCCCCCGGGGCCGGCCGCCGTCGGCAGCGGTGCCGTCGCCCCGCTGCGCCTCGGCACCCGCCGCAGCGCACTGGCCATGGCCCAGTCCGCCCAGGTCGCCGAGTCCGTACGGAAGGTCACCGGCCAACCGGTCGAACTGGTTGAGATCACCACGTACGGGGACACCTCGCGCGAGCACCTCGCCCAGATCGGCGGCACCGGAGTCTTCGTCTCCGCACTGCGCGACGCGCTGCTCAGCGGCGCCATCGACCTGGCCGTGCACTCCCTCAAGGACCTGCCGACCGCCGAACCCGACGGCCTCGTACTGGCCGCCGTCCCGCCGCGCGAGGACCCGCGCGACGCCCTGGTGGCCCGCGACGGCCTCGGCTTCGAAGCGCTGGCGGCCGACGCCGCAGCCGCCGGCCGCACCGCCCGCATCGGCACCGGCTCGCCCCGCCGCGCGGCCCAGCTCAACGCGCACGCCCGCGCGTACGGCCTGGCCATCGAGACCGTCCCGATCCGCGGCAACATCGACACCCGGATCGGCTTCGTCCGCTCCGGCGAACTCGACGCCGTGGTCCTGGCCGCCGCCGGCCTGAGCCGCATCGGCCGGCTCGCCGAAGCGACCGAGATCCTCGACACCGACGCCATCTTGCCCGCCCCCGGCCAGGGGGCCCTGGCGATCGAGTGCGCCGCCTCGCACCCCGTGCACGGCACCGCACTCCTCGCCCGACTCGCCGAGCTCGACGACCCGTACACCCGGGCCGCCGTGACCGCCGAGCGATCTCTGCTCGCCGCCCTGGAGGCCGGCTGTAGCGCACCCGTGGGGGCGCTGGCCGACTTGTTGGGCGACGGGCAGGCTGTTACCGAAATGCGCCTGCGGGGCGTCGTCGGCACCGTCGACGGCACCGCGCTGGTGCAGCTGTCCACCACTGGTCCCGTACCCACCTCTCCCTCTCGCAGCGCCATGCACGGCACCGTGACCCCCGCAACGCTGGGTCGCGAACTCGCCGCTGACATGCTCGCGAAGGGTGCGGCCGGTCTTATGGGGGAGCGAGCACTTTGAACCCCACCGCCCCGAACCACCCCGGCTGCGGGCACGTCACCTTCCTCGGTGCCGGGCCAGGCGATCCGGGCTTGCTGACGCTGCGCGCCGTGGAGGCACTGGCCACGGCCGACGTGCTGATCGCCGACGCGCAGGTGCTCGACGTGGTGCGCCCGCACGTGCGGCCCCACGTCGCGGCCGACGCACAGAGCGCCCTACGGCACCCGGACGCTGACGGCACGTCAGTGCCCGCCGGAGTCCCGGTGCTTAGGGATACCGCCAATCTTGTCATGGGGGCCGCGCGCACCGGCAAGCGGGTCGTCCGTGCCGTCGCCGGCGACCCCGGCCTCGACGGCGACGCCGCCGACGAGATGCTGGCCTGCGCCGCCGAATCCATCGCCTTCGAGGTGGTCCCCGGCGTCGCAGCAGCCGTCGGCGTACCCGCCTACGCCGGCGTGCCGCTGCGCGACGCACAAGGCACCGACGTACGGTTCGTCGACGCCCGCACCGCCGACGAGCGCTGCGGGGGCGAGGTCGGCGCCAGCGACGGCACCGTCGTCGTCACCGCCACCCTGGAGACCGTGGCCGCCGCCGCCGGCGAACTGGTCGCCGGTGGCCGCAAGCCCGACACCCCGCTCGCGGTGACCATCGCCGGCACCACCACCCGCCAGCGCACCTGGACCGCCACCCTCGGCACCATCGCGCAGGTCTTCAAGTCGGCCAAGGTGCTGCCGTCGGCCGCCGGCAGCCCGCCGGTGATAGCCGTGGTCGGCGCGCGCGGCGCGGCCGCACGGCGCGACCGGCTGTCCTGGTTCGAGTCCAAGCCGCTCTTCGGCTGGAACGTCCTGGTCCCGCGGACCAAGGAACAGGCGGCCTCGCTCTCCGACCAACTGCGCTCCTACGGCGCGGTGCCCAGCGAGGTGCCGACCATCGCCGTGGAGCCGCCGCGCACCCCGCAGCAGATGGAGCGCGCCGTCAAGGGCCTGGTCACAGGCCGCTACGAGTGGATCGCCTTCACCTCGGTCAACGCCGTCAAGGCGGTCCGCGAGAAGTTCGAGGAGTACGGGCTCGACGCCCGCGCCTTCGCCGGCATCAAGGTCGCCGCCGTCGGCGAACAGACCGCGAAGTCCCTCGTCGAGTTCGGCGTCAAGCCCGACCTGGTCCCCAGCGGCGAACAGTCGGCCGCCGGCCTCCTGGAGGACTGGCCGCCGTACGACCCGGTCTTCGACCCGATCGACCGCGTCTTCCTGCCGCGCGCCGACATCGCCACCGAGACCCTGGTGGCCGGACTGATCGAACTGGGCTGGGAGGTGGACGACGTCACCGCGTACCGGACGGTACGGGCGTCGCCGCCGCCGGCCGAGACCCGCGAGGCGATCAAGGGCGGCGGCTTCGACGCCGTGCTCTTCACCTCGTCGTCGACCGTACGGAACCTCGTCGGCATCGCGGGCAAACCACACAACGTCACCGTCATCGCCTGCATCGGCCCGGCCACCGCGAAGACCGCGGAGGAACACGGCCTGCGGGTGGACGTGCTGTCGCCCGAGCCCTCGGTGCACAAGCTGGCCGAGGCGCTCGCGGAGTTCGGCGCGGCGCGGCGCGCAGCCGCGATCGAGGCCGGGGACCCGGTCACCCGCCCGAGCGAGCGGCGGCCCGGATCGCGTAGGAGGGCACGTTCATGAACGACTACGGCAGCTTCCCCGGAGCCAGGCCCCGGCGGTTGCGCACCACCCCCGCCATGCGGCGGATGGTCGCCGAGACCAGGCTCCACCCGGCCGAACTGATCCTGCCGGCCTTCATCCGCGAGGGCATCAGCGAACCCGCGCCGATCAGCGCC
This sequence comes from Streptomyces sp. HSW2009, assembly GCF_040240285.1. Taxonomy (NCBI): domain Bacteria; kingdom Bacillati; phylum Actinomycetota; class Actinomycetes; order Kitasatosporales; family Streptomycetaceae; genus Streptomyces; species Streptomyces sp. HSW2009. Next base: position 16,824 of record NZ_JBEHZD010000039.1, read on the forward strand.
ATGCCGGGCGTCGTCCAGCACACCCGGGACACGCTGCGCAAGGCGGCGGCCGAAGCGGTGGCCGCCGGCGTCGGCGCGATCATGCTGTTCGGCGTGCCGGAAGACCACAAGAAGGACGCCGTGGGCACCCCGGGCACCGACCCGGACGGCATCCTCCAGGTCGCCCTGCGCGACGTACGGGCCGAGGTGGGCGACGACCTGATCGTCATGTCCGACCTGTGCCTGGACGAGCACACCGACCACGGCCACTGCGGCGTCCTGGACGCCGCGGGCCGGATCGACAACGACGCGACGCTTGAGCGGTACGCGGAGATGGCCCGCGCCCAGGCCGACGCCGGCGCGCACACGGTCGGCCCCAGCGGCATGATGGACGGCCAGGTCGGCGTCGTCCGCGAGGCGCTGGACGGCGCGGGGCACCAGGACGTGTCGATCCTGGCGTACACCGCCAAGTACTCGTCCGCCTTCTACGGCCCCTTCCGGGAGGCCGTCGGCTCCTCGCTCAAGGGCGACCGCAAGACGTACCAGCAGGACCCGGCCAACGCCCGCGAGGCACTGCGCGAACTGGCCCTCGACCTCGCCGAGGGCGCGGACATGGTCATGGTCAAGCCGGCCCTGCCGTACCTGGACGTGCTGCGGCAGATCGCGGACGCGTCGGACGTGCCGGTCGCCGCTTACCAGATCTCCGGCGAGTACGCGATGGTCGAGGCCGCCGCGGCCAACGGCTGGATCGACCGCGACCGGGCGATCATGGAAACGCTGACGTCCGTACGGCGGGCCGGCGCCGGCCTGATCCTGACCTACTGGGCGACCGAGGTCGCCGGCTGGCTGCGCGCCGAACGCTGACGGGTGAGGGCCGGTCCCTGGGGTTGGGGCCGGTGCGGGGGGTGGGTTGGGTGTGGTGAGGGTGGCGCCGTGTGGGTGAGCGGCGTGGGGGTGGGGTGCTGGATGTGGTGGCGGCTGGGTGTGGTGGGGGTGGGTGGGTGTTGGGGGTGGCTCGCAGGCCGGTGGTGGGGAGGCGGGGGGGGGCTTCCTGAGGGGTTGCGGGGTGGCCCGGTTCGGGTGGGGTTGGTGTGGCCCCGGGGCGGTTGTTGCGAGCCGGGTGTGGGGTGGTGTGGTGGGTGCTGTTGCGGGCTCCGTCCTTGCGGAGGGGGCCCGTTGGCGTTCGGCGGGCGTGGGGCGTGGTGGTGGGGAACTCACCGTGGTGTAACGGCCGGGGGAACGCGCTGTGTCGGGCCGGATCGGGATTATTGGCCGCTCCTGACGAGTCGTCATCTTCGCTGGGCGCCTTTGTCGTGGTCGGGGCGGTGCGGGGGGGGGGGGGGGGGCCCCCCCTCGGCCGTCACCCGCGACCCGCACGGCGTCCAGGCCAACGAGAGCGACTACCTGATCATCGCCCTCTGCTACGACACGCTGACCACGCCCGGCGAGAAGACCACCACCGCGCCCCGGCTCGCCGCGCGGTGGACGTCGTCGGCCGACCTCACCCGCTGGCGGTTCACGCTCGCCGACGGCGCCGTCTTCCACGACGGTTCGCCGGTCACGGCCGCCGATCTGATCTGGTCGCTGCGCCGGCTGCGCGGCACCCCATCGGGCGCCTCCCGGCTGCCCGGCATCGCGGCGCAGCACATCAGGCCGTACGGGCCGCGCGGCGTGGAACTCGTGTCCGACTACCCCAACGCCGAGTTGCCCCAGCTCCTGCGGCTCTCCACGTTCGTGCTCAAGCACGGCACGCCGGAGCACGCGATCCACCGGAGCCCGGGCACGGGGCCGTTCCAACTCGACTGGTTCCGCGGCGGCAACGCCCGCCTGGTGCGCAACGACGCCTGGTACGGCGGCGAGGTGCTGCTCGACGCGATCGAGGTGCGGCTCTTCGAGAGCCCGCAGGCGATGTCGAGCGCCCTGCTCGCCGGCCAGCTCGACCTGGCGTCCAACGTCGGCGCGGTCGCCGCGCGGACCGCCGAGCGGCGCCGGGACGTACAGGTCGTACGCCGCCGCAATGACATGGCCCTGCCGATCGTGATGCGGGCCGCCGACGGCCCGTTCGCCGATGCGCGGGTGCGCACCGCGCTGCGGCTCGCGGTGGACCGGGAGGCCATGGTCAAGCAGGCGCTCTCCGGCTACGGCACGGTCGGCAACGACGTGCTCGGCACCGGCGACCCGGCCTACGACCGTTCGCTGCCGCAGCGGGCCCGCGACCTGGGCCGGGCCGAGAAGCTGCTCACCGAGGCGCGCTTCGACCGCTCCGCCACGTACGACCTGGTCACCACCGAGGACGTGCCCGCGCTCGCCGAATCCGCCACGCTCTTCGCCCACCAGGTCCGCGAGGCCGGCGTGAAGGTGAAGGTCGTACGGCGCGAGTCCGCCGCCTTCTACGACGAGACCTGGCTCAAGGGCGACCTCTACACCACCTACTGGGGCACCAACGACTCCGTGGTGTTCTTCGCCAGCAAGACCCTCGCCTCCGACGCCGCGCAGAACGAGGCGGGTTGGCGCGATCCGGCCTTCGACGCCGCGTACCGCAGGGCCATGCGCACCGCCGACGTCAAACAGCGCACCACGCTGCTGCGCGAGCTCCAACGCATCCAGTACGAGCGGTCGGGCTATCTGCTGTGGGGCGTCGCCGACGGCATCGACCTGGCCGCGGCGCCGGTGCGCGGGCTGCCCCGGCTGCCCGGGTACGGCCGCGTCCAGCTTGAGGGCGCATGGCTGGCCCGCTGAAGGGCGCGGCCGACGGGTGGCCGGCCTCCCCGGACGGACGCGCGGCGCCGGCCGCCGCCGGGCGGGCGTCCCGGGCCGCGGCGCTGGCGCTGCGGCTGGCGGGCCTGCTGGCCCGGCGCGCCCTGCTGCTCGCGGTGCTCCTCGCCCTGGTCTTCGGGGCCGTGGAGCTGCTGCCGGGGGACACTGCGAGCGCCACCGCCGAACGCGGCGAGTCCGCCGCCGACCTCGCCGCCCGGCGCCGGATGCTCGGCCTGGACGAGCCGGTGTTCGAACGCTTCGTGGACTGGATGGCCGCCCTGCCCACCGGCGATCTGGGCACCTCGGCGCGCGGCGAGCCGGTCGCTTCGCTGCTCGGCACGCCGTTCCCGAACACCCTGCTGCTCGGCGGGCTCGCCCTGCTGGTGACCGTGGCGCTCTCGCTCGCGCTCGGCTGTTGGGCCGCGCTGCGCCCGGGCGGGCCGGTGGACCGGATGGTGTCCGGGGCGGCCACGGCGGTGCTCGCGCTGCCGGAGTTCGTGGTGGCGGTCGCGCTGGTGCTGGTGTTCTCGCAGTGGACGGGCTGGCTGCCGGCCGTGACCCTCACCGACGCGTCGGGCACGCCCGCCTCCTGGGACATGCTGGTGCTGCCGGTGTTCGCGCTGGCCGTGCCGCAGATCGGCTGGAACACCCGGATCGTCCGGGCGGCCCTGGCCGACGAGGCCACCGCCCCGCACGTGGCGAGCGCCGTCGTCGACGGGCTGCCCCGGCACCGCGTCCTCACCCACCACCTGCTGCCCGGCGCGCTGCCGGCCGTCGCCACCGGGTTCGCCACCTCGACGGGCATGCTGCTCGGCGGCGCCGTCGTGGTGGAGACGATCTTCAACTATCCGGGCATCGGCTCGGTGCTCGCCGGCGCCGTCACCGATCGGGACGGCCCCGTCATCGCCGGTGTGGTGGCGCTGACGGGTGCGGTCATCACCGGTGTGCTGCTGCTCGCCGACCTGATCCGGGCCAAGTCCTCCGGAGGCCGCGCATGACCGCCACCCCACGGCGTGACCCACCCCGTAACCCGCCGCGTTCCTTTCGCACCCGCCGCCGGGCCCGGGCCGCGCGTCCGGCCGTGCCCCCGCGCCGCCCCGGCCGCTGGCCGGTCCTGTTGCGGACGCTGCCGGCACTGCTGTTGGTGGCCCTGGCGGCCTGCGGCCCGTGGTGGGCGCCGCACCCGGTCGCGGCGCCGGTGACCGCCCCGTACGCGCAGCCCGGCGACGGCGCCCCGCTCGGCGGCGACCAGCTCGGCCGGGACGTGCTCAGCCGGTTGCTGGCCGGCGGGCGGGAGTTGATCGGCACCTCGCTGCTGGTGGCCGTGCTGGTCACCGGGGTCGCCGCGGTGCTCGGCGCGGTCAGCGCGCTGCGCCCCGCGGTCGGCGCCCTGATCGAGCGGCTGGCCGATGTGTTGATGCTGCTGCCCGCGGTCCTCGGCATCCTGCTGGTCGCGCTCTCCTGGCCGGACGGCGGCCGGCTGGCGGTGATCGTGGCCGCGGTGGTGCTCGGCGTGCCGTACGCGGTACGGCTGGCGGCGGGCGCCGCGGCGCCGATCGCGACCGCCGGCCATGTGGAGGCGGCGGTGGCCGGCGGCGAGGGGCTCGCGCACCTGGTGGTGCGCGAGGTGCTGCCGAACATGCGGGCCACCCTGCTCGCCCTGTTCGGGCTGCGGTTCGTCGCCGCCGTCTACCTCGTCGCCACCGCCAGCTTCCTCCAGGTCGGACCGCAGCCGCCGGCCGCCGACTGGGCGCTGATGATCCGGGAGAACGCGGCCGGCATCCTCCTCAACCCCTGGGCCGTCGTCGCCCCCAGCATCGCCATCGGCCTGTTGGCCATGAGCGTCAATCTGGCGGCCGTCGCGCTCGCCCCACCAGCCGGCCGGAAGGCGGTGACCGCACTGTGAACTCCCCCTGGCGCGGCGTCCGGAACCCACGGCAGGACCGACGGCAGGACCGGCAGCAGGACCAACAAGAGGACGCGCCACGGGCACGACGGCGCCTCCTGGCCGGGGCTGCCACTGCCGCCCCCGACGCCCCCGACCGACCGGCGATCCAGGTCACGAACCTCACCGTCGCAACCACCACGACCGCCCAACTCCTTTTACATGAAGGGTCGTTGACCGTACGGCGCGGCCAGGTGGTGGCGCTCACCGGACCCTCGGGCGCCGGCAAGACCACCCTGCTACGGGCCGCCTGCGGGGCGCTGCCGCCGGGGACGGCCCGGGTCGGCGGCACGGTCGAGGTACTGGGCCGCCCGGTGCTCCAACTCACCGAGCGGGAACTGCGGGAGCTGCGCCGGCGCCACGTCGCGTACGTGGGGCAGGACCCGGGGTCCGGGCTCAACCCGCGGATGCGGGTGCGTTCGCTGTTGCGCGAGACGGCGGCGGGGCGCGACCCCGACACGGTCGACCGCCTGCTGACCGCGGTGCGACTGCCGGCGGACGAGGGCCTTGCCGACCGCCGCCCCGGCAGCCTCTCCGGCGGGCAACAGCGCCGCGTCGCCCTGGCCAGGGCCCTGGCCAGAGAACCCGCCGTACTCCTGCTCGACGAACCGACAGCCGGCCTGCACCCGACGCTGCGCGATGAAATAGCCGATCTCTTACGGGAGTTGGCAACCGAACACCGACTTGCCGTCGCCCTCTCCTGTCACGACACCGACCTCCTCACCCGCCTCGCCGACGAGGTGGTCGAACTCCACCCACCCACTTCCCGCACCGCCCTTCCTTCGTCACCGCACCACACGGGTCCTGCGCGCCACGGGGAAGCGGCGGACGCTCCGGGGGCGGCAACCGTCTCCGGCACATCGAGCGGCGATCCGCGTACGGATGACGACCCGCATCCGGGCGCGGACGGACACGGGGACACGGACGGAGCCGGAGAGGGAGCCGAAGGCGAGAGCCAAGCCCCGGGCCGGGGCAAGGCCGGAACCACGGACACCACAGACCACCGCACCGAGGCCCCGCCGCAACCACTGCTCCTCGTACGCGCGCTGTCCGCGGCCGTCGGGCCCCCCCCCGGCCCCCCGGGCGGCCCCCCCCCCGCGGCCGGGGCCCGGCCCGCGGCCCCGGGCGCGGTCGAACTCACCCTGTCGCCCGAGACGACCGCGACCCTGGACGGCGCGGCCCGGGCCGTCGGCGTCACCCTCAACACCCTCGCCCAGACGGCCTGGGGCCTGGTCGTCGGACAGCTCACCGGCGCCGCCGACGTGGTCTTCGGCGCGGCCGTCTCCGGGCGGCCCCCGGAGCTGCCGGGCGTCGAGTCGATGATCGGCCTGTTCGTCAACACCGTGCCGACCCGGGTGCGCCTGAACCCCGGCCGCAGCCTGCGTGACCTGCTCACCGAGGTACACGCGGAGCAGATCGCACTCATCGACCACCAACACGTCGGGCTCGCCGACATCCAGCGGGCCACCGGGCACGACGCGCTCTTCGACACCATGATGGTGTTCGAGAACTACCCGTTCGACGACGCGGCGCTGAGCGGCAGCGAGCGCGCCGCCGGCCTCGCCGTCCGCGGCGTGGGCGGCCGGGACGCCACCCACTACCCGCTCACCCTCTCGGTCACCGCCCAGGCCGGCCGGCTGCGCCTGGCCCTCAAACACCGCACCGACTGCTACCCGGCCGAGGCCGCCGCGGACATCCTGCGCCGGGTCGCCGTGGCCATCGAGCGGCTGGCCACCCCCCCAGCCCCCCCCGGGGGCCCCGTGGCCACCCCCCCCCCCCCCCCCCCCCCCCCCGGGTGCCCCCCCCCCCCCCCCCCCCCCCCCCGCGCCCCCCCCCCCCCCCCGGCCCCCCGCCCGCGCGCGGCCCGGGGCCGGGGGCCCGCGCCGGGCCCGCCGGGGCATCCTGCACGGCGTCGGGCTCGCGCTGCCCGCCGGCGCGGCGATCGGCGTCGTCGGGGTCTCAGGTTCGGGCAAGACGACGCTGGCGCGCTGCGTGGTGGGACTGCACGAGCCGGCGGGCGGCGGCGTACGCCTGGCCGGTGCGCCACTCGCCGCCTCGGTCCACGGGCGCACCCGTGACCAGCGACGGCGCATCCAACTCGTACCGCAGAACCCGCTCGGCGCCCTCAACCCGAGCAGCACGGCGGGCGCCACGGGCGCCCGCCCGCTGCGCCTGCACCACGGCATGACCGGGCCCGCAGCCCGGGCCCGGGTGGTGGAGTTGCTGGCCCAGGTGGCGCTGGACGCCGACGTCGCGGGGCGCCATCCGCACGAGCTGTCCGGCGGGCAGCGTCAGCGCGTCTCCATCGCCCGCGCCCTCGCCGCCGGCCCCGATGTGCTGGTGTGTGACGAGGTGACCTCGGCCCTGGACGGGGCGACGGCCGTCTCGATCATGGAGTTGCTGGGGGCGCTGCGCGATCGGCACGGGCTCGCGCTCGTACTGATCAGCCATGACCTGCGGTTGATCGCGGACCGCACCGATGAGGTGCTGGTGCTCGACGGGGGCCGCGCCGTCGAATCCGGGCCGACGCGGCGGGTGTTCGACGCGCCGCAGCACGCCGTGACCCGGGCGCTGCTCGCCGGCCACCTCCCGGCCACTGGATCGACGTCAGTGGCGTAGGTCACTGCCAAGCCCCTAGGGCCCCCAGAAACCCCCGCGGCCCGACGAATCGGATTTAGGGGTTACTTGGGGCGCTGACCTGCTGCTGAACTGTGCCCGGGAGAGGCCCACCCGCCGTTCACTGGAGACCACTCGCCGCCTCCACAGTGCCGCTCACCGGAGGAGTTTCCCACCATGCCCCATGAACTCGTGACCGAAGACGTGCTGACGCAGTCGACCGTGGCCGAAGAGGCCAACGTCATCCTCCGCGGCGGACCCGCGGCAGACCTCCCCGACCACGAACGCATCCGGTACGTGCACGACCCCGGGGCGACGCTGAAGCTGCACCGCGGGAACCACTACGCGCACTTCGCGCCGACGGCCGAGACGGTGCCGCACGGCGAGCGCGCCCTCCGCGTCTTCCACTGGACGCGCACCACCTACGTGGCCGAGTAGCACCGACCGGGCCGGCGGGCCCGCCCTCTCCCCCGGGCCGCGGGCCACGGAGCACACCTCCGCGGCCCGCGGTCGCATGCCGTGCGCCCCGCGCCACGCGGGCCAGTCGGCACACCCGCGCGACGCCACCGGGCCCACACGGCGTAGCCGGTGGTCCGCGCCGCACCCGACGCACGCAGGGGCCGCACCGAGCACGGACGTCGTCCGGCGCGGTGCGGCCCCTGCGGTGTACGGCGATGTGCTGCGGCGTATCGCGATGTACGGGTGCCGCTATGAGGTGGGCATCTGGCGCGAGAACTGCTCGGTCTCGCCGTTGGCCCAGGTGATGGTCAGCTTCTGGTCGCCGTCGCTGAGCGCCGCCTTGCCGGTCATCGTCTCGCCCTGGCAGTTCGCGTTGACGCTCATGTCCTCGGTGGCGGTGCCGCTGCACGTCATGGTGCCCATGCGCATGACGAACGCACCACCGGAGACGCTGAGGATGCCGACCTGCCCCGAGGGGGTCCGCTCGACGGTGTACCAGATGCCTTGAGCCTTGCTGGCGTCGCCGCTGCCGCTGGTCGAGCCGGAGGTGCCGGTCGAGTTGGAACCACCGATGAGGCCGGTCGAGTTGGGGCCGGGGATCTTGATCTCGTCACCGCCCGTGGCCCCGCCGGTGTTGCCACCGATGGCCTGACTGCCGCCCTTGTCGGGCTTGCCGAACAGCGACGAACCGTCCTTGTCGCCGTCGTCACCGCAGCCGGTCAGCGTGAGCGCCAGCGCCGCGACGACAGCAGCGGCGGCGATCGTTGTCTTGTTTCGCACGGAGGTCCCCCGTCATGCCCAGATCAATTGCTCGGGAAACGTAGCAGGCTGTGGCGGGTCCTCCGACCCTCGATGCCTCTCCGTCGAGCCCCGGGGACACAATCGATATCCAGCCGTTGCACAGCGGAACGCCCCCGCCCGCTCCGTCCCGGTGGCATCACCGGCCGCCCCTACCCCAGCCGCCCCGGCCCCCAGCCACCCCATCCGCCGGCCGTCACCTGGGCTTTCCCCATCCGAGCCGCACCACGGGCCACCCGCGGCCCCCGCCACGAGCGCCCGCCACGCGACGCACCCCCTAGCCGATCCCCTCCCGACCCCTATTTTTCGCACCGCCCTCCACGGCATGGACCCCAGACGCGAACCGGCCGGTCCGCGCCGCACGTCCTACTCCCTTTGGGCCACACGGGCGTCACTCTCCGTAGCTCCCCGGGCGGTGCGCCACGGGGCCTCCGGGGCACGAGGCACACCTTGCGTGCGTGCGTATGGGGGACGGGGGCGGCCGGACGTGCGCAGTGCGCGGGCGCGCGGGGCGGACAGCCGGACGGGCGGACGGGCCGGGTGCGGCAGGTGGCTCGTATGCACTGCTCGAACGGGGGGCGCCGGAAAGGAAATTGATGCGCGCCCATGCCGGGCGGCCCCGGCGGGGAATACTGACGAACATGGGGACGCCGATCATGGGAGCAGCCGCACAGGTACCCGCCTGGGTACCGCCGACCGACGTCGAGCGGGCACTGTTCGAGGCGAAGACGCGCCAAGACTGGGACGCCTACCTCCAGGTGCTCTTCGCCGCGCAGACCTTCGCATACGCGCCCAAGCAACTGGTGGACGACGACCAGCTCATCGCCTGGGTCCCGCACACCGCGGCGCACGGCCCCCGCTTCCTCGCCGTGTACACCCGTGGCGAACTGTCGGCCCCGCGCGCGGGGGAGGTCGCCTGTGACATCGCGCTGCCGCTCGCCCCGTACGTGTGGTGGGGCGAGAAGCTGCGCGGCATGGTGGTCAACCCGGGCACGCCGACCGAGGCGTACTTCCCCGGGGCCCGGCGCAAGCGGCGGCGCTGGCTCGCGCTGCGCGACCAGTTGCCGCAGCACGACCCCGACCACGACGCGGGGGCGCTGCTCACCAAGTACACCGGTCCGCTGCGCGGGCCGCTGGCCGTGGGGCTCGCCTGCGGGGCGCACCTGTCGGTGCACCGCCGCGCGCTGTGGAACGACCTCACCGACGTGTACGCGGACTACCGCGCCGACACCAAGATCCTGCGCGAGGCGTGGGGCGCGGCCAGCGCCGCACAGTGGCGCCGACAGCTCGACTTCCTCCTCGCCGGCCAGAACAGCCCGCCGCAGCCGGAGTTCGTGCTGCGGGTGCGCCGCGCCATCGCCCGGCACACCGCGGGCGCGGGCGCGAGTGTGGACTCCACGCTGTGGCAGCGCACCGCGGTGGAGACGCTGCGCGAGCGCGGCACCGCCGAGGCCGAGGTGGCCGAGGTGCGGGCGCTCATCCGGCGCATCATCAGGTACGAGGCGCGGTTCCGGGCGGACGGCCTGCTGCCGGCGGACGGGTACGTGGGATCGGCCGCCGGCTACGACTTCGGGCGGGCGGTGAGCGTGGCCCGCTGGGGCCTGGGCGCCCGGTACGCGGACGGGGCCGAGGCCGAGGCCGCCGTCATCACCGCCGGTGTGCTGTGCCGCCGCCACTACACGTCCTGGGCCGACTTCTCCGCCGGCTACGTGCTGGGCCGGGTGCTGCGCTTCGACGACGAGTCCTTCGGCCCGATGTACGCATCGGCCCTCGCCCCGCACCGCCTCCTCCTCGACACTCCCACCAGCCCCTGGCGCACGCTCCCCTTCACGGCGCCCGCGGTCTGAACCCGTGCCCACCGGCGCCGTCGGACCCGTCGGCGCCCGTGTCAACGGGACTTTCGGCAGTGGTGGGCCGGCGGCCTCGCTCCGTAGGGTCTCGCGCGTGAAGAGCACGACGATCGAGGGTGGGCGGCCCGGTGGGGCGGCCGTCCGTGGCGGACGGTGGGCGCAGTGGTCCCGTAGGCGCGGGGGCGGTGCGGGGCGCTGGCGGGTGGACCCGGGGCACCTGTTGACGGCGGTGGCGAGCGTGACGGCGGGGCTGAGCGTGCTCAGCCTGTGGTGGGCGCTGCCCACGGCGGTGGCCGCGTTCGCGGCCGGGCGGCGGCCCGGTCGGGCGCTGCCCACCGTGCTGGTGCTCGTCGCCCTGCTGGCGGCGGGGCTGGTGGCGATCACCGTGGTGCCCGCGTGGCTCGACCTGTCGAGCGTCTTCGTGGCGGTGGTGGTCGCCGCCGCCATGGTGCCGTGGTTCGCCGGGCGGTTCTGGCGGCAGTACCAGGACCTGGTACGGGCCGGTTGGCAGCGGGCCGGACAGTTGGAGCGGGAACAGCGGCTGGTCGCCGAGCAGGCCAGGCTCCGGGAGCGGGCCAGGATCGCGCAGGACATGCACGACGTGCTCGGCCACGACCTCAGCCTGATCGCGCTGTCCGCCGGCGCGCTCCAGCTCAGCCCGGACCTGGCGGAGCCGCACCGGGCCGCGGCCCGCGACATCAGGGCCCGCGCCGCCTCCGCCGTCGAACGCCTCGGGGAGGTGATCGGGGTGCTGCGCGAGGAGGCCGACGGGGCACCCGAGCGGGCCCCGGACGCCAGCCTGGAACGGCTGGTCGCCGAGGC
>NZ_JBEHZD010000390.1:0-7756 GCF_040240285.1 Streptomyces sp. HSW2009
CCCGGCTCCCGGCTCCCGGCTCCCGGCTCCCGGCTCCCGGCTCCCGGCTCCCGGCTCCCGGCTCCCGGCTCCCGGCTTCGCCAGCTTCTTAGTGTATCCAACCCCGTGTGAGAGAACGCTCAACTTGCCCTGAATCAGCGGGAGTTGACCGCCGAAGCTGGCGGATATCGCCAGGTCGACCGGGGTGCTCAGGGCCTGTTTCCACGGGAGTACGGGCAGGTCCAGGTCCGCGAAGAGGTCGGGGAGGCCGCTGCGGAAGGCGGAGGAACCCGGGGTGGTGACGAGGAGTTGGACGCGGAAGTCGTCGTGGAACAGCGGGAGCACGTCGAGCAGGCGGCCGGCCGCGGTGACGTTGTGCGCGATGAGCAGGACCCGGCGGGGGGTGGCGCGGCTGGTCCAGCGTGCGGCGTCGGGGCCGACCGGGACCCGGATCTCCGAGGGGTCGGGCGCGTTCACGGGTCGCCTCCTCGGGGCTGCGCTGCGGTGTGGCCGAGTGATCACCCTAGCCAGCCGGATGTGGGGGGTGGCGACGGGCCTGTGGTGGTGCGGGACGTACGGCCGTACGGGGGCGCCGGTGTGTGGTCCCGCCGTACGCGGTGCCCCCGCCGCGTGAGGTGCCGTGGAACGCGTCCGGCCCGGACTCCTCGTGGGGGCCCGGGCCGGATGTGCGATGGGGCGGGAGGGTTACGTCGCCGGGGCCTCGGCCTTCTCGGACCGCTCGGCTTCCTCCGGGGTGTTGGGGGCCTGGGGCGTGCCGGGACCGGTCGGCTCGGCGGCCTCGGCCGAACCTGCTGTCCCGGCCGCCCCGGCCGAACCCGCTGCCGGGGCCTGGCCCTCCGGGGTCGGCCAGTCGATGCGGGTGGCGCAGGCCGCCACCAGGGCGGCCGATGCGGCCACCGCGCCCATGCCCCACACCAACGTGGAGCCGTGGGCGATGAAGCCGATGACGGGTGGGCCGGCGAGCAGGCCGGTGGTGCCCATCGCGGCGACCAGGGCCAGGGCGGTGGAGCCCTGGCGGGCTGCGGCCACGTACCCGCAAGGGGTGACCGCCGCCATGCCGAGGCCCATGCAGGCGAAGCCGAGCAGCGCGGGGACGACGCCGCCGGCGAGCAGGGCCACGGTGAGGCCGGCGCCGGCGAGCAGGCTGCCGACGCGGACCACCCGGCCGTCGCCCCAGCGGGCCCGCCAGCCGTCGGCGAACACCCTGGCCAGCACCATCATCACCGAGACGACGGCGATGCCGAGCGGCGCGACCTGCGCGGACGCGTGCGCCTCCTCCTTCAAGTAGAGGGCCGACCAGTCGTTCATGGCGCCCTCGGTGACGGTGCCGAAGACCATTGCGCCGCCCATCCACAGGGTGGCCTGGGTGGGGAGGGACAGCTTGCGGCGCGGCTTGGTGGTCGCAGGGGCGTCCGCGGAGCCTTCGCCTGCGGAGCCTTCGTCCGCGGGGGTGGGCGCCTCCGTATCTCCGGCCGCCGCCTCCCCTCGCTGCCCTGCGGGCTCTTCGGCGGGCTCTTCGCCGGCCTTCGCTTCGGCCTCCTCGTCGGGCAGCAGGCCGGGCCGGCTGACGACGATGAGCAGGGCGATCAGGGCCGCGCCGGCGCCGAAGTGGGCGATCAGCGATGAGGTCAGCACGTTCATGCCGGAGGCCAGCAGGGCGGCGATCAGCGAGCCGGCGCTGAAGACCGCGTGCAGCTTGGCCATGGCGGTGCGCTCGTAGCGGGATTCGAGGGCCGCGCCCTGGGCGTTCATCGCGACGTTGAGGGAGCCGACGGCCAGCCCGTCCACGCACATCACCAGCAGGATGACGGGGTAGTTGGGCGCCGCGGCGAGGCCGAGCAGGACCGCACCGAGCAGCAGGCCGGACGCGATGGCCAGCAGCCGCGAACCCAGCCGCCGGGTCAACACCGCGACCAGCGGGAAGGAGACGGCGGCGCCGATGCCGGCGGCCATCAGCAGCAGCCCGACCTCGGCTTCGCTCAGGTCGAGTTCCGCCTTGATGGTGGGCAGCCGTGCGGCCCAGGTCGCGTACTGGAAGCCCAGTACGCAGAACAGCGCCGCGATGGCCAGCAGGCCCCGGCGGAAGTCGTCGCGAACACCCAACATGCCTATCCGTCCACTTCGTCTTCGTCGATCAGGTCGTTCCTGCGGCCCGGTGGCGGGGGGCCCGGGGGGTGGGCGCGTCCCGTCGGCACCAGTGCGGACATGTACTGGGCGTCGGTGCCGTAGCTGTCGGGCAGCGGCACGTCCGGGTGCGGGCCGAAGCCCTGCCCGGCCCAGAAGGGGGCGCTGCCCCCGACGGCGACCAGCGAGATCCGCTCGTACCCGGCCGCCCGCGCGTTCGCCCACACCTGCCGCAGCAGCCGCGCGGCCAGCCCCTGGCCGCGGTGTTCGGGGGCGATGACGAGGTCGTGGAGGTGGAGGTTGCGGGCCGGGGCCTGGCGGGGGGTCGACCCCGCATCCGTCCCCGCCTCCGTCCCTGTGTCCGTCCCCGCCGCGTCCCCGTCCCCACCCTCCGGCTCCGCCAGGTCAGGGCAGCGGAAGGGCGGGTAGGGGAGCGCCACCACATAGCCCGCCGGCGCCCCCGCGTGGTCGAGCACCGCACAGGTGCCCGGGGAGAGCCGGGCCCGGGACCTGAGCGCGGCCTCACCCTCGCTCAGGCCGAGGGGTGCGTACGTACGGGACTCAAGCGCCGCGATGCCGGGCCAGTCCGCCTCGGCGATGGGGCGGATGTGGGGGGTGGGGTGGAGGCGGGGGCTGCCGGTGGCACCGTGCGCGCCGCCGTGCGCGGAACCGGGCCCCCGCCCCCCGGGCGCGGCCCCCGCGCACCACCCCCGACGGCCGTCCACTCGCCATCGAGAGCGGCCCCGGGGTACGCACCGGACCCGGGCCCCGCCGCGTAACCGGGGTCCGCACCGTGCCCGGACAACCGCGCCGGGCCAGCGTCCCCCGCCCCGTACGCAGCACCGCCCGCACCCGCATCATCCGCACCCGCGGCCGGGTACGCCGCCCCCGCCCCGTACGCAGCCCCCGTCGCGGCCGGCGCCCCCGCCGCGTACGGCGCGCCCCAGCCCGAGCGTTCGCCGTCCACCCACGAGTACGGCAGCGGGTCGAAGCCGTTGAAGCCGACCGTGGTGTAGCTGGTGGCGTACGCGCCGCAGGACAGCAGCCAGACCGGGTCGCCGGAGGCGGCCGACTCCGGGACGCGGACCAGGCCGCCGGCCGGGTCGTAACCGTCGTCGCTGTCGCAGGGCGGGCCGGCGCCCACGGCCGGTACGTAGCGGGTGCCCGCGCCGTGGGTGGGGAAGAGCAGCGGGTACTGGAGCCCGTCCATCTCGTACAGGCCGTTGAACTTGCCGCAGCTCAGGTAGAGCCAGTGGGCGCGCCCGCCGCCCAGTTGTTCGCGGCTGGTCAGCCGGGCGACGTGGGCGCGGATGGCGCCGTGGTCGGCGACCAGGTGGCGGCCCGGTTCGATGAGGAACTCCAGCGGGCCGCCGGCCGCGGCCCGCACCTGCCGCATGCCCTCGCGGATCACGGCGAAGATCTTGTCCAGCGGCGGGACGAGCGGCCGGCCGTGCCGGTCCCGGCAGGTGAGCGCGGGCAGCCCGCCGCCGAGGTTGACGTGGTCGAGGTGGATGCCGCGCCGGCCGAGCACGGGCAGCACGCCGGCGACCCGGTCGAGCGCGCCGCGCCAGGCGCCGGCCGTCATCTGCTGGGAGCCGACGTGGAAGGAGAGCCCGGCGGGTACGAGCCCGGCGGCGCGCGCCGCCTCCATGACCCGTACCGCGTCGGACGGGGTGCAGCCGAACTTGCGGCTGAGCCCCCACAGCGCGCCCTCGCCGTCGGTGGCCAGCCGGCAGAAGACCCGGGCGCCGGGCGCGTGCTCGGCCAGTGCCCACACGTCCGCGACGCTGTCGGTCGCGAAGTCGCGCACGCCCAGCCGGTGGGCGTCGGCGATGTGCCGGTCGGACTTGATGGTGTTGCCGAAGTGGATGCGGTCCGGCGTCGCGCCGGCCGCGATGGCCTGCACGATCTCCGCCGGGCTCGCCGCGTCGAAGCCGGCGCCCTGCCCGGCGAGCCGGGCCAGCACCTCATCGACCGGACAGGACTTCATGGCGAAGCGCACCGCGACGCCGGGCAGCTCCCGCCGTAACGTGGCGTGCCGCTCGGCTATCCCGGCGAGGTCGAAGACGATCTGGTCCTCGGTCGCCGCGGCCAGCGCGGTGCGCAGTGGTGTGGTGACGTACATGTGGCTGGATGCCCCCGGGTTCTGGCTACCGCGGCAGCGGTCGGACGGGCGTGGCACGGCTGGCTTCCACCAGTGGCTGCCAGGCGTCGATGAGCCGCGCGAAGTCCTCCATGTCGTGCCGGGCCTCGTCCAGCAACTGCTGGCGGCGCGGCGCGATGGCGTCGGCGAACGCGGCGTACCTGCCGCCGAGCCGCCGGTAGGAGCGCTCCAGGACGTCGAGCCTGGTGGCGTTCTCGGCGGTGTCCAACCGGGTGCTGTCCCACACCAGTTGGCTGATCCGCTGCGCGTCCACCCGGTGTGCCCCGTCCAGCAGGGTGCTGCCGGCCTCGGCCATCGCCGCGTACACGGCGTTCAGGTAGAGCATCGAGAGGAAGAACTTCGCGAACCGCAGTTGGTACGCGGCGAAGCCGGCGTCGGTGCGCCGCTCCTTGGTGTAGAAGTTGACGATGTGCCGGTTGTGCAGCACGCCGGGCAGCGCCGCGTCATGCACCAGATGCATCAGGAAGTAGTCGCTGCCGATGGTGTCGGTGGCCGGCGGCAGCGGCACCCGCTCGTGCACCTGGTGGAAGCTGATGTTGCACATGTCCAGGCGCATCGGGTCCACGACGGTCAGCAGCGCGTGGTCGCCGGCGAACGGCTCGGTGCCGGCGCCGGTGAAGGACTCGGCGACCAGCTCCCGCTTCTGCTCGGCGCTCCAGTCGGTGGGCGCCCACAGGCTCACCACGTCCTGGTAGACCTCGGCGTCCAGGTCGCGGATCTCGCTGATGTCCACCGAGAGTTCGCCCACGAACGAGGCGCCCACCAGCACCACGGGCCGCTCAAGGAGCGCCGCGTCCAGCGCCACCTCGTCCACCTGCGGCGCCGCGGCGCCGGCCGGCAGCCCGATCGAGGTCAGCTCGTGGTGGATGGGGTAGACGGTCTCGCCGGCCCACTCCTGGTAGCGGCTGTCGGAGTCGCGGCGGTGCACCGAGGTGCAGCCGAGGGCCGCGGCGATGAGGAACGCCCGGTTGGTGCAGGCGCCGTAGGAGACGCCGGCCGGCAGCATCAGGTCGAGCAGCAGCTCGGGCTTGGGCTGGGCCGCCCGCTCGATCGCCCGGCGCAGGAAGTCGCGCTGCGCCGCCTCGTCCAGGTGGTGCACGACGACGCCGGGCACCGGCTGCACGCCGGCCAGCGCGCGGGCGTGTTCGGCGTACGCGTCCGGCTCGGACGAGTCGAGGACGAGGGCGTGCACCTCGACGGGGAAGTGCCGGGCCGCGTGAGCGGCCTCCTCGCACAGGGCCCGGACCATGGGCGCGGACGGCCGGTTGGTCGGGAGGGTCAGGCAGATGGTGCGCATTCCGTCTCTCCGGTTCACCGCTCGGTCGCTATGCCGTTCCAGGGCGTCAGGCCGAGCAGCCGCTCGCCCAGATCGGTCAGTTCGGCGGGGCCGTAGCGCAGCGACTCGTGCCGCGTGGCGTCGCCGAGCAGGGTCTTGTTCCACTTGGGCGTGGACAGGTGGCGCCAGGAGTTCACACGCGAGGCGCGCAGCTCCTCGTGCTCCTCGATGGCGGGCATCATCGACAGGTACTGCACCGAGCGCACCCCGCGCTCGGAGGTGTTGGGCGCCACGCCGTGCGCCAGCATGCCGTTCCAGATCAGCAGGTCGCCGGCGGACAGCTCGGGCCGCACCACGGGGAACTCGGCCCGGTCCGCCGCCGGCCGGATCGGGTCACGGTCGGCGGGCTGGTCCAGCTTCCACCGGTCGAAGCGGCGGAAGAGCTCGGGCGAGCACTGGAAGCCGCCGAGTTCGGCGCTGGTGTCGTGCAGCGCGATGATGCCCTGGACGCGCTGCGGCAGCACGCCGCGCGTGGAGTCCACGTCCCAGTGCAGCTCGATGTCGAAGCCGGTGTCGGTGGGTTCGATGAGCGAGCGGGAACGGTTGCCCACATTGGGCGGGTTGAGGTTGAGCCGGTCGAGCGTCACCCACAGCTCTTCGCAGTCCCACACGTCCACGAACGCGTCGTACACCCGCTGGTGCTGCCGGCTGTCCCAGATCAACTGGTGCTGGTACGCCTCGACGAAGCCGTAGACGTACAGGTCGCGCTCCAGGTCGGTGGCGAAGGTGCGCTCCGGGTACCAGGTCTCCGGGCGGTCCCGGTCCAGGCCCTGGAACTCCCAGGCGAAGTCGAGCAGCGCGGCGGCGGAGGCGGCCGGGACGGCCTCCTTGACGATCACGTAGCCGTACGTCTGCCAGTGCGCCAGGTCCTCCTTGGAGAGCACGCGCAGCGGCAGCGACTTGTCGATGTCCTTCAGCGGCGTCTGCGCCAGGTAGGTGTCGCCGTCCGCGCTGAAGTAGGGCCGCTGGGAAGCGGCCCGGTAGAGATGACCGGCGGGCTTGGGCATGCAAGGTCTCCGATGCGTGGTGTGCGGGGCCCGGCCGTGCCCGTGGGGCCGCGGCGTCATCCCTGGCGCCCGCGCGTACCACGCCTGCGACGGTCACCGCGGATCAGACGGGCGCGCGTGGGCGTGGCGGTGGCCGGTGACGCGTACGGCCGGCAGGTCGCGGCGGTGTCACCGGGTCGGGAGCGCGGTTCACCCGCCCGGTGCCGGTGTCGGCGCCGGGCTGGGGGATGCGGCGAGCAGTGGCCGCGAGGGGCCGGTGGCGGTCGGGCGCGCGCCGCGTCCCGGGCCGCCTGGCGGGCGGCGGGAGGGATGGGCGCAGGACGGTGGTCGATGGCGCCGGTACGCCGTACGCGGCACTGCGCACGGCGGGCCCGGCCGGGGCGCGCGTGCGTCGCGCCGGCGTGGATGTCGCCGGCTGCGGGCCGTTGCGGGGGATCGTGGCGCGTGGGTCGTGCACCGCGGTCCTCGCGTCTGGGGTCCGCGGTGGACGCTCGCGCGAGGTGCGGGGCTAGCCGGCCACCCGTAAGACGGGGACCGTGCCGCGTAAACCGGTCGTGGAGCTGGTGGTTCGCCGTGGCACTGGAGCCGGCCTCCTCAACCTCGTGGTACGCGGCGTCCGTCGCAGGCGTGGCACGCGCCGACGGCGGAACGGTGGCGCCGATCGGCCGGTTTCGGGGTGCGGCGGGGCCGAGCCCAGGTCGGCTCGTCCGCCGTGCCGATCGCGCTGCCCCATAATGTGGACTAGACCAACTTTGGGTGTCAACCCCCGCCAACGGCCCGGGACATGACGTTTCGGCAGTGCGCTGTTCTGTCCCGGTACGAGGGGTCTTGCGGGGTGGTTGGGCGGGGGCGGACCGGGTGTTGGGCGGAGGCGTATCGGGTGTTGGGTGGGTGCCGGGCCGGGTGTTGGGCCGGGTGTTGGGTGGGGCGGGCCCGGTGTTGGGTGGGGCGCTGGGCCGGGTGTTGGGCCGGGCGGCGGCCGGTGCCGGGCCAGGCGTGGGCCGGGTGTCGGGCCAGGCGTGGGCCAGGCGGCGGGGGGGGGGGGGGGGGGGGGGGGGGGGGGGGGGCGGCGGGCGGGCGGGGGCGCGGCCGGGGGGGGGGGGGGGGGGGCGGGGGGGGGGGGCG
>NZ_JBEHZD010000391.1:0-7752 GCF_040240285.1 Streptomyces sp. HSW2009
GGGGGGGGGGGGGGGCCGCGGGGGGGGGGGGGGGGCGGGGGCGGGGGGGGGGCGGCCGGGGGGCCGGCCGGCCCCCCCCCCCCACCCCATGGTCAGACGGCGACCGCCAACCAGCGATCACCAACCGGCGACCGCCAGGCAGTGATCACCAGGCGGTCACTAGACGATCACCAGGCGAACGCCTCCGGCGACGGTCCGGGGCCGGGGAAGATCTCGTCCAGGCCGGCCAGCACCTCGTCGCCCAGCTCCAACTCCACCGCACGCAGTGCGGATTCGAGCTGGTCGGTGGTGCGCGGGCCGATGATGGGCCCGGTCACCTCGGGGCGGGTCAGCAGCCAGGCCAGGGCCGCCTCGCCGGGCTCGATGCCGTGCTTGGCGAGCAGGTCCTCGTACGCCTGGACCTGCTTGCGCACCGCCGGGTTGGCCAGTTCCTCCGCGGCCCGCCCGCTGTTGGTGCGCGATGCGCCGCCCTCGCGCTCCTTGCGGAGTGCGCCGCCGAGCAGCCCGCCGTGCAGCGGCGACCAGGGGATGACGCCCAGGCCGTAGTCGTGCGCGGCCGGGATGACCTCCATTTCGGCGCGCCGCTCGGCCAGGTTGTACAGGCACTGCTCGCTGACCAGGCCGAGCGAGCCGCGCCGCCGCGCCGCCTCGTTGGCCTTGGCGATGTGCCAGCCGGCGTGGTTGGAGGAGCCGACGTAGAGGATCTTGCCCTGCTGGACGAGGACGTCGACGGCCTGCCAGATCTCCTCCCACGGCGTCGCCCGGTCCACGTGGTGGAACTGGTACACGTCGATGTAGTCCGTACCGAGCCGGCGCAGGCTGGCCTCCACGGACCGGCGGATGTTCACGGCCGACAGCAGGTCGTGGTTGGGCCACGGCGCGTCGTCGCTGGGCGCCATGTTCGCGTACATCTTGGTGGCGAGCACGGTCTTGTCGCGCCGGTCGCCGCCCTTGGCGAACCAGGAACCGATGATCTCCTCCGTGCGCCCCTTGTTGGCGCCCCAGCCGTAGACGTTGGCGGTGTCGAAGAAGTTGATGCCTGCACCGAGTGCGGCGTCCATGATGGCGTGGCTGTCCGCCTCGTCGGTCTGCGGACCGAAGTTCATGGTGCCGAGCACCAGACGGCTGACCTTGAGACCGGTGTGTCCGAGCTGCGTGTACTTCATGGGAGCCAAGCCAACTGCTTGGAGCGGACTCCAAGCAAGCCCGCCGTCCGCCGGTGGGCGTCCGCCACCTCGTCGGCGGCTCGCCGCGGCGGGGCGTGTGCCCGCCACCCGCCGCGGCGCCCGTACGTCCGCTACTCCCTACTGCCAGCCGTCGAGCTACGCGCGGCGCCGCGGGTCGACGTCCCTGAGGTCGATCTCGACCGGGAAGGGCGCGGCCACCTTGAGCTGTTCGCGGAAGACGTCCTTCGCGGTGTAGGTGTCCTTGCCGTCTTCGAGCTCGAAGACGTGGACCACGGCCTGACCGCGGTCCTCCTCGACCCGCCAGAAGTGCGGGATGCCGGCTGCGGCGTACAGGACCGGCTTGCGCTGGCGGTCCCGGGCCTCGGAGTCGGGGGAGACGACCTCGATGGCGAGGACGACGTCGGAGGGCTTGAAGGAGGTTTGGGCGAGGCTGGTGAAGGCCTCGGAGTGCACCACCATGATGTCGGGTTCGGGGCGGCTGCGCGCATCGAGAGCGATGGTCATCTCCCGAAAGACCAGGTGGTCGGGTGGTGCGCAACGAGCGATGCGATCGTCCAGCAGGCGCATGGTCAGGGTGTGGAACGCGGTCTGCGGACTCACGAAAACAAGGCTCCCGTCGATCAGCTCCGTATGCGGAGGCAGGTTCGGAAGCCGGTCAAGATCGTCGGCGGTGTACCCACCCGCGGGCGGGCGGGGCCACTCGGGCTGTGGCGCGACAGGCATCATTAGTGCTCCCATGATCGGGATTCTTGCCGACCCTTTTAGGGTACCCAGCGGCTTTGTCGCACCTTCCTCCTTTCGGGGGGTTTACGGAGCGAAGTTGACGCATCGCGGTCGGCTGCGCGCCCCCACGCGGTCCTGCGGCGGTCTCGGCGGCGACCGTGGACGCGGCCCGCACCCTCCCTACGCGGGATGGCAGGCTTGTCCTCATGGGTTCCCTTGCTCGTGTCGTGACCTGCACCGTTGCCGCCGTGCTCACGGCGCTTCCCGCCGCTTCGCTCGGAGCGGCCCCCGTCGCTTCCGCGCACGCCGTCGAGTCCGGTGGGCGGGCCTCCTCGTTCACGATCGAGGACGAGCGGATCACCGAGTCCAGTGGTCTTGCCGCGAGCCGGGCCCACCCGGGCGTGTACTGGACGCACAACGACAGCGACGACGGCCCGTACGTGTACGCCGTGGACTCCGCCACCGGCCGCACCGTCGCCACCGTCACGCTGCGCGGCATCGGCGACCCGCGCGACGTGGAGGCGGTCTCGGTCGGCCCCGACGGGCGGGTCTACGTCGCGGACATCGGCGACAACATGGGCGGCACCTGGCCCAAGGTGTGGATCTACGCGTTCCCCGAGCCGAAGCGGCTCGCGGACACCACGGTGACCGCCACGCAGTACACCGTGCAGTACGACGGCGGGCCGCGGGACGCCGAGGCGATGATGGTGCACCCGAAGACCGGGCGGGTCTACATCGTCAGCAAGGAGAAGCAGGACGCCGGGCTGTACGCCGGGCCCGCCAAGCTCAGTGCGACCGGCACCAACCGGTTCACCCGCGTCACCGACGTGGACCTGTGGGTCACCGACGGCGCGTTCTCGCCCGACGGGGAACACCTGGTGCTGCGCGGCTACTTCGAGGTCGGGCTCTACGCCTGGCGCGGCGGCCGGATCGAGCACCTCGGCGAGCCGCGGATGCCGATCCAGCAGCAGGGCGAGGCGGTGACGTACACGCTGGACGGCGGCACGCTGATGTACGGCACCGAGGGCGAGCACAGCCGGGTCGCGGCGGTGCGGCTCGACGACGACCTGCTCTCGCCGCAGGCGCGCCTGGAGCGGGAGCGCTCGGACGGCGAAGGCGGCAAGGGCGGCAGAGGCGGCAAGGATTCAGCCGGCGACGACGCGAAGGAAGCGGACTCGGGCAACTACTACGTCGCCGGGGTGCTCATCGTGGTCTGCACGGCCATCGGTATGGCCGCGCGAAGGCTGCTGGGCCGCAAGTGAGGAACGGTGCGTACGCGGAAGGCCCCCGCTGAGCGGGGGCCTTCGGTGCGCCTGGCGAGGGCCCCGGTGCACGGTCTGCGCCGGTGGGCCCGTACGGGCGGAGCCTGCGGCTCCGGCCGGTCAGAGCTTGCCGATGACGTGGTCGACGCAGGCCGTCAGCGCCTCGACGTCGGCCGGGTCGACGGACGGGAACATGGCGATGCGGAGCTGGTTGCGGCCGAGCTTGCGGTACGGCTCGGTGTCCACGATGCCGTTGGCCCGCAGCACCTTGGCGACCGCGGCGGCGTCGACGTCGTCGGTGAAGTCGATGGTGCCGACGACCTGGGAGCGCTGCGCGGGATCGGCGACGAACGGCGACGCGTACGGCGACTTCTCCGCCCAGCCGTAGAGCCGGGACGAGGAGTCGGCGGTGCGCTGCACGGCCCAGTCGAGCCCGCCCTGGCCGTTGATCCACTCAAGCTGGTCGGCGAGGAGGAAGAGGGTGGCGAGCGCCGGGGTGTTGTACGTCTGGTTCTTGAGCGAGTTGTCGATCGCGGTCGGCAGCGAGAAGAACTCGGGCACGTACCGGCCGGAGGCGTGCACCCGGGCGGCGCGCTCCAGGGCCGCGGGCGAGAACGCGGCGAGCCACAGGCCGCCGTCCGCGGCGAACGACTTCTGCGGGGCGAAGTAGTAGACGTCGGTCTCGGCGACGTCGACGGGCAGGCCGCCCGCGCCCGAGGTGGCGTCCACCAGGACGAGCGCGCCCGCATCGGCCCCGGCGACCCGGCGGATCGGGGCGGCGACGCCGGTGGAGGTCTCGTTGTGGGTGAAGGCGTACGCGTCCACGCCGGCCTCGGCGACCGGCTCCGGGTGGGTGCCCGGGTCGGAGCTGATGACCGTCGGCTCGTCCAGCCACGGGGCGCCGGCGGCGGCCTTGGCGAACTTCGACGAGAACTCGCCGAAGGTCAGGTGCTGGGACTTGCGCTCGATCAGGCCGTGCGTCGCGATGTCCCAGAACGCGGTGGTGCCGCCGTTGCCGAGGATCACCTCGTACCCGTCGGGCAGCGAGAACAGCGACTTGACGCCGGCGCGCACCCGGCCCACCACGTCCTTGACCGGTGCCTGTCGGTGTGAGGTGCCCAGCAGCGAGGTGCCGGTGGCGGCCAGGGCGCTGAGCGCCTCCGTGCGCACCTTGGAGGGGCCCGAGCCGAATCGTCCGTCGGCGGGCTTGATGTCAGCGGGAATCTGGATATCAGCCACGGGCGGAAGCCTAATCCGTTCCGTCCCCACCGCTCGGTGCCGTCCACCGGATGAGACCGCTCGGCCACCTGATACGACCGCCGGCGACCACTCCTGGCCATCTTGGGGTGATCGCCGGGTTCCGGTTTCGGCGTGGGCCCGGGGGGCCCGGGCGGGACTCTGGAAGGGGCGGGCCCGGCGCCGACGGAAGGTGTCGTTCCGCCGGCGCCCTGGGGAGTGGGCGTGCGCTCTGCGCAAGCCCTGCCGCTCAAGCCGCTCTGCGCAAGCCGCCCCGTTCAGGCCCTGCCGCCCGGGCCACTCCGCCCGAGCCGCCCCGCCCGAGCCGCCCCGCTCACGCGCACGTGCTCACGCGTACGTGCTCACGCCGTGCCGGGGACCTTGCTCGTCGTCACGGCGATCCGGTTCCAGGAGTTGATGGCGAAGATGACGCCGATCAGCTTGGCGAGTTCGGTGTCGTCGAAGTGCTTGGCCGCGCGGTGGTAGACCTCGTCCGACACGCCGCCGGGCAGCAGCGTGACCGCCTCGGTCAGGGCGAGCGCGGCCTGTTCCCGTTCGGTGAAGAAGCCGGGCGCCTCGTGCCAGGCGCTCACCAGGTTGATGCGCTCCTCGCTCTCGCCGGCCTTGCGGGCGTCGGTGGTGTGCATGAGCAGGCAGTACGCGCAGTGGTTGAGCTGCGACGCGCGGATCTGGACCAGCTCGATGAGGGTGTAGTCGAGGCCCTCCTTGGCCGCCATGGTCAGGTCGACCAGGGCCTGGAAGACCTTCGGGGCGGCCTTCGTGAAGTTCATCCGCGCGGTGTGTTCGGCGGCGTGTCCTGCGGTGTGGGCTGCGGTGTGCTCTGTGGTCATGCCTCGACTTTAGAAGCCCGTTGGAACACGCATATGGTTCATGGCCATGGCGGAATCGTGGGGCAAATCGGCTGCTGGGCTGGGTAGTGACCTCCATCTGGAATTGACCGGTCCCGGAGGTGTACGGGCCTCGCTGACCCGGGCGCTGCGGGAGGCGATCCGTGGTGGCCGGCTGGTCCCCGGCAGCAGGCTGCCGCCGTACCGCACGCTCGCCGTCGACCTCGGCGTGGCCAGGAACACCGTCGCCGAGGCGTACGCGGAACTCGTCGCCGAGGGTGGGCTGACGGCCCGGCGGGGCGCCGGCACCCGGGTCGCGCAGGGCGCGGTGCCGCCGCCGCCCGCGACCGTGCGCAGGCCCACCAGGCCCTCGCTCGCGGCCCGCCCCACCTTCGACCTGATGCCCGGCGCGCCGCACGCCTCCGCCTTTCCGCGTGCCGCCTGGCTCACCTCCTCCCGGCGGGCCCTGGCGGGCGCCCCGAGCTCCGCGTTCGGGGTCAATGACGCGCGCGGGCGCGCGGAGTTGCGGGGGATGCTGGCTGAGTACCTGGCCCGGGCGCGCGGCGTGCGCACCGACCCGGAGCACATCGTCATCTGCGCCGGCTTCGCGCACGGGGTGCGGCTGCTGGCCGAGGTGCTGGCCGGCGTCGGGGCGGGCGGCTCGGACCGGGACGGGAACGCGGGCGCGGGTGCCGGCCGGGGCGGGGCGGCGCGCGGCGAAGGGCCCGCGGGTCCGGCTGCCGCCTGGGGCCGGGTCGCGGCGGCCGGGCCCGACGTGCTGACCAGCGGGACCGGAGCCGGGACCGGGACCGGGGCCGGCGGTGGGCCGACGCTGGCCGTGGAGTCGTACGGGCTCGACTTCCACCGCACGATCCTGCACCGGGCCGGGCTGCGCACCGTGCCGCTCCCGGTCGACGAGAACGGTGCGCAGGTCGCGGAGTTGGCGCACACCGACGCGCGGGCGGTGCTGCTGACGCCCGCGCACCAGTACCCGACCGGCGGGCCGCTGCACCCCGAGCGGCGGGCGGCCGTGCTCGACTGGGCGCGGGCGGGTCACCGGCTGGTGATCGAGGACGACTACGACGGCGAGTTCCGCTACGACAGACAACCCGTGGGCGCGCTCCAGGGGCTCGATCCGGACCGGGTGGCCTATGTGGGGTCGGTCAGCAAGAGCCTGTCGCCCGCGGTGCGCATCGGCTGGCTGGTGCTGCCCGACGCGCTGGTGGACGCGGTCCTCACGGCCAAGGGTGAGCGCGAGATGTGGGTGGGCATCCCCGATCAGCTCGTCCTCGCGGACCTGCTGGCCTCGGGCGCGTACGACCGTCACGTACGGCGGATGCGGCAGCGCTACCGGCGGCGCCGCGACCAGCTTGTCACTCAACTCGCCGCGCACGCGCCGCACTTGAGTGTTTCGGGGATCGCGGCCGGGCTGCACGCCGTGCTCGACCTGCCGCCGGACACCGAGCGCAGCATCATCCAGGCCGCGGCCTGGCAGGGGCTGGCCCTGGACGGGCTCGCCAGCTACCGGCACCCGCAGGCCCCGATGCCGCCGCGGGACGGGCTGGTCGTCGGCTACGGCACACCGCCGGACCACACCTTCGCCGGCGCCCTGGACGCGCTCTGTCGGGCGCTGCCCTCGGCGGGCTGACGGGTCGCCAGTGTGCGGGCCGCCGCCCGTACGGCGATGGGGGCGCGTAGCGGATTGCGCGCGCCGGTCGGGTAAAGTGACGCGCTCCAGCAGTGGACGATCGAGGAGGTGAGCCCCATTACCGCAGTGTCAGGTCGGGCGCTCCCCCTCATGAGCGTGCGGCTCACCCGGTAGCGGTGGCCGCAGGGAGCCCCGCAGGCGATCCGAAAGGCTCCCCATGCCGGACGTTCCGTACGTTCCTCACGTTCCCCGCATTTCGCACGGCCCCTGTGCCCCGCGTATTCCCCGTACGCCTCATGCTCCCCACCCCGCGCCTGCCGTAGCGTCGCCGCCGGCTGTCGCGCCAGCGCCCGCCCCCAGTCCGGCGCCCCCACCCGTCCTCGCCCCGTACCGGCCCGCCGTGATCGCGCGGCTGCGGGCCGCCGGCGGTGGGTTCGCCGAGGCCGAGGCGCGGCTGCTGCTGGCCGCCGCGGGCACCCGGGGCGAGCGCGACGCGCGGGTGGAGCGCGGGGTGGCCGGGCTGCCGTTGGAGCAGGTGGTGGGCTGGGCGGAGTTCTGCGGGCTGCGGATCGCGGTCGATCCCGGGGTGTTCGTGCCGCGGCGGCGCACCGAGTTCCTGGTGCGGCGGGCCGTCGCCCATGTGCGGGCCAGCCCGGCCGCGCCCGCGCGTCGCCCCGTCGTCGTGGACCTGTGCTGCGGTTCGGGCGCGGTGGGCGCGGCCGTGGGGGCGGCACTCGGCCCCGGCATCGCGCTGTACGCGGCCGACGTCGACCCGGCCGCGGTGCGCTGCGCCCGCCGCAACGTCGCCGCCGTCGGCGGGCGCGTCTGCGCGGGCGACCTGTTCGACC
>NZ_JBEHZD010000392.1:0-7731 GCF_040240285.1 Streptomyces sp. HSW2009
GCACCGCAACCGACCCACCACGCAACAACACCTGCTCACCAAACAACCCCAACACCGAACCACCCAACACACCACCATCACCACCACCCACACCCCACTCCCCGAGCATCCGCTCCAACTCCGGCTCCGTCAGGACGTCGAGCCGGCCGAGCGGCAGGGCCGCATCCGTGACCAGGGTGTGCATGATGTGGACGAAGCGGTCCAGGATCTGCTGGGCGGACGTCTCGTCGTAGACGTCGGGACGGTAGTCGAGCCGGAAGTGCATGGTGTCGCGGGCCGAGCCCACCAGCATCAGCGGGTAGTGGGTGGCCTCGCGGTCCTTGCCCGGGGTAAGGCGTACGCCCGCGCCGAGGCCGTCGCCCGCAACGTCGGCGCGCTCGACGGGGTAGTTCTGGAAGACCATCGAGGTGTCGAAGAGTTCGCCCTGCCCGATCGCCCGCTGGATCTCGGCCAGCTCCAGGTGCTGGTGTGGCGCGAGGCGAGTGTGCTCGTCCTGCACGCGGGTGAGAAGGTCGCCGAGCGTCTCGGCGGGGCGCAGCCTGACCCGGGTGGGCACGGTGTTGATGAACAGGCCGACCATGCGTTCGACGCCCTCGATCTCCGGGGGGCGCCCGGAGACCGTGGTGCCGAAGACGATGTCGTCACGGCCGGTGTGCTTGGCGAGCACCAGGCCCCAGGCCGTCTGGACGACGGTGTTCAGGGTGACGCCGCGGCTGCGTGCGAGTTCGCTGAGCCGTCGGGTGTCCGCGCTGCTCAGGGTGGTTTGGACGGCCGCGCTGGTCACGGTGGTGCGGCCGGCTTCCGGGGCGATCGGGGTGGGTTCGGTCAGGTCGGCGTAGGCCGTGCGCCAGGCGTCGCGGGCGGCCTCCCGGTCCTGGGCCGCCAGCCAGTTGATGTACTCCCGGTAGGGCCGGGCGCGGGGCAGGCTGTTGGTGTCGCCGCCGTTCTCGTACAGGGTGAAGAGTTCGCCCATCAGGATGGGCAGCGACCAGCCGTCCAGGACCAGGTGGTGGTTGGTGAGGACGAGGCGGTGCAGGTCGGGGCCGAGGCGGAGCAGGGTGAAGCGCAGCAGCGGCGGGCGGGTGACGTCGAACCTGGCGGTGCGGTCGGCGACCATGGCGGCGTCGGCGGCTTGGGCACGGTCCGCTTCGGGCAGGGCCGTGAAGTCGGTCTCGGTCCAGGGCAGCGGGACTTCCTGGAGGACGATCTGCGCCCAGTCGCCGTTCTTGCGCTGGCGGAAGGCGACGCGCAGCGCGGAGTGGCGGGCGAGCAGGGCCGTCGCCGCGGCGCGCAGGGCCGTCTTGTCGAGCTGGCCGTCGATGT
The DNA here is from genome assembly GCF_040240285.1 of Streptomyces sp. HSW2009. Taxonomy (NCBI): domain Bacteria; kingdom Bacillati; phylum Actinomycetota; class Actinomycetes; order Kitasatosporales; family Streptomycetaceae; genus Streptomyces; species Streptomyces sp. HSW2009. The sequence continues at coordinate 1,324 of NZ_JBEHZD010000392.1, forward strand.
CGAAGGAGGCTTGGACGACGTACGGGTCGAGTTCGCCCTCGTCGTACACGCTGTGGAAGAGCAGGCCCTCCTGGAGCGGGGCCAGTGCCAGGATGTCCTCGATCTTGCGCGGGTTCCGACTCACTTCTGGGCCTCTTCTTCGTCAGCAGCGTGTACGTCGTCGTCGAGGTCGGTGAACTCGTCGTCGGCGAAGAGGTCGCCGAGTTCGTCCTCGAATGCTTCGATCTCGTCCTGGGTGATCGAGCCCAGGGAAACGTCGGACGGGGTCAGCCCGCCCGCCTCGGGGTTGTCGGCGTGGGTGACGAGGCCGCCCAGTGCCTGGAACCAGAGTTCGGCCAGGGCGCGTACCTGTGTCTCGTCGATGACTGCGGTGGCCCAGCTCCAGGTGGCCACGAGCTGGGAGCCGCCCGGGGCGTCGTGGGTGCGGGCGGTGAGTTCCAGCGGGTGCGCGAGGGGCAGGTGCGGGGGGTCGCCCGCGACGGCCGTGCGGCCGGCGAGCGGGGTCCAGTCCGCGGCGTCCGGGCCGTCCGCCGCGGTGAAGCGGCCGAGGTAGTTGAAGGCGACCTGGGGTTCGGGCAGGTCGGCGAAGCCGGCGGCGGTGCTGGGGTTCAGGTGGCGCACCAGGCCGTAACCCATGCCCTTGTCGGGTACGGAGCGCAGTTGTTCCTTGATGCGTTTGAGTACGGCGCCCGCGGTCGGGCCGCCGGCGAACGCATCGGCGAGGTCGGGTTGGCCGCTGTCGAGGCGTACCGGGTACAGGTTGGTGAACCAGCCGACGGTGCGGGACAGGTCGCTGCCTTCGGCCACCTGTTCCTCGCGGCCGTGGCCCTCCAGGTCGAGCAGGAGCGGGGTGCCGTCGCGCCAGCGGGTCCAGGCCATGGCGAAGGCGGTCAGCAGGACGTCGTTGACCTCGGCGTGGTAGGCGGCGGGCAGCCTGGTCAGGACGGCTTCGGTGACCTCGGTCGGCAGGGTGACGTCGATGCGGCCCGCGGTGGCCTGGGTGTCTCGTGCGGGGTCGAGGGCGCGCCGGCCCAGGCGCGGGTCCGGGGCGCTGAGGACCTGCTGCCACCAGGTGGCGTCGGCGACCCGGGCCGGGGTGGCTGCCTGTTCGGTCAGCCGCTGCGACCAGCGGCGCAGCGAGGTGCCGACGGCTTGCAGGGTGGGTTGTTTGGCTGCCGCGACGGCCTGGTACGCCTCGGCGAGGTCGGGTACGAGGATGCGCCAGGAGACGCCGTCGACGACCAGGTGGTGCAGGAGCAGCAGGAGCAGTCCGTGGGTGTGGGGGCCGCGGTCGAGCCAGACGACCTGGACCAGGGTGCCGTCGGCGAGGTCGAGCCGGTCGCGGGCGGCCTCGCCGGCGCGGTGGAGCACCTCGTCCACGGCTGCTTCGGTGGCGCCGGTGGCGTCGATCCGGTGGACGAGGTGGGTGGCGTCGACGGCGCCGGGGGCGCGGACCTCAAGGCGTGGCTGGGGGGTGCGGGTGAGGCGGGCGCGGAGTGCGTCGTGGTGGTCGATGACGGCCTGTACGGCGTGGCGGAGGGTGTCGGTGTCGAGCCCGGTGGGTGCTTGGAGCACGAGCGACATGTTGAAGGCGTCCAGGTCGTCGCCGCGGGCGAGCAGCCAGTGCATGATCGGGGTCAGTGGCACGTCGCCGATGCCGGCGCCGGGTTCTTCGACGGCCGCGCCGACGGCTTCAGTGGCGATGTCGGCGAGTGCAGCGACGGTGCGGTGCTCGAAGATGTCGCGTACGGAGATCTCCAGGCCGGCGCGGCGGGCGCGGCCGACGAGTTGGATGGAGAGGATGCTGTCGCCGCCGAGGTCGAAGAAGCCGTCGTCGATGCCGACCTCGTCCAGCCCGAGGATGTCGGCGTACAGCGCGCACAGGGTGCGTTCGCGGTCGGTGCGGGGTGCCTGGCCTGCGGGTTCGTGATGGGTGGCGGGGTCGGGCAGGGCGGCCCGGTCGAGTTTGCCGTTGGCGGTGAGCGGCAGTGCGTCGATGGGGGTGACCACGGACGGCACCATGTAGTGCGGCAGGTTTTCGTCCAGGTGGGCGCGGAGGGTGCGGCCGAGGTCGGGGGCGCTGGTCGCGGACCGCGGGACGACGTAGGCGATGAGTCGGGTGGGGCCGCCGGCTTCCTGGTGGGTGACGACGACCGCGGTGTCGACGGCGGGGTGGCCGGCGAGCACGGCTTCGACCTCGCCGAGCTCGACGCGGAAGCCGCCGATCTTGACCTGGTGGTCGACGCGGCCGAGGAATTCGAGCTTGCCGGTGCGGTTCCAGCGCACGACGTCGCCGGTGCGGTACATGCGGGTGCCGGGTCCGTCGAAGGGTGAGGCGACGAAGCGTTCGGCGGTGCGGTCAGGCCGGCCGATGTAGCCGCGGGCGAGTTGGGCGCCGCTGATGTAGAGCTCGCCGCGGACGCCGGTGGGTACGGGCTCCAGGGCGGCGTCCAGGACGTAGGCGCGGGCGTTCCACAGCGGTTGGCCGATGGGGGCCGACGAGGGCCATTCGTCGGTGTCGGCGGGGAGGGTGGTGGAGGTGGCGGCGTGGGTTTCGGCGGGCCCGTAGATGTTGTGGGCCATCCGGGGCCAGCCGCCGGCGCAGAAGGCGCGCAGTTCGTCGCTGAGGCGGAACTGTTCGCCGCCCTGGAAGAGGTCGGTGAGCGAGTCGAGCGGCGGGCCGCGGTCGGCCGCCGCGGCCAGCAGGGCGTCGATCACCAGGGTGGGGGCGAAGAGTTCGTTGATCTGGTGCCGGTTGATCCAGGCGGCCAGTTCGTACGCGTCGCGCCGGGTGTCTTCCGTGGGGATGACCAGGGTCTTGCCGGTGACCAGGGCCTGGAGGATCTCTTGGACGGCGAAGTCGAAGGACAGGGCGAGGAACTGTGCGGTGCGGGTGCCGACGCCGCCGTTGTAGCTGCTGGTGTGCCAGGCGAGCAGGTTGACCAGCGAGGACATCGGCATGACGACGCCCTTGGGGGTGCCGGTCGACCCCGAGGTGTAGACGACGTACGCGGGGTGGCGCGGGTCCAGCGGCCGGACGCGGTCGGCGTCGGTGAGGGCGGTTTCGGCCGCGGCGGCGATCCGCGCGGCGTCGGCGGGGTCGTCGATGACCAGGTGCCTGGTGGGTGTGTCGCTGCGCAGCGGGTGGGTGGGGGTGGCACTGCGCAGTGGGTGGGCGGGTGTGGCGGACCGCGGGTCGGTGGGTGTGTCGCCGAGCAGCGGGCGGGTGGCCAGGTTGCTGAGGACGGCGCGGGGTGTGCAGTCGGCGATGATGGCGCGCAGCCGCTGTTCGGGGGCGGCGGTGTCCAGGGTGAGATAGGCGGCGCCGGTCTTGAGGACCGCCAGCAGGGCGACGACGAGTTCGGGGGTGCGGGGCAGCGCGATGGCCACGATGTCGTCGCCGCCGATCCCCTCGGCGGCCAGGGTGTGGGCCAGCCGGTTGGCCCGGGCTTCCAACTCCGCGTAGCTGAGGTCGACTTCGTCGGTGCGGACGGCGGTGGCGGTCGGGTTGTCCGCCACCTGGCGTTCGAACTGGCGGGGCACGGGGTGGGCGGGCACCGGGTGGGCGGGTGCGTTCCACTCGTGCAGGATGCGGTGTCGCTCGTCGGGCAGCATGACGTCGAGTTGGCCGATGGGGCGCTCGGGGTCGGCGACGGCGTCGGTGAGCAGGTGCAGCAGCCGGTCGGCGAATCCGGCGACGGTGGGCCGGTCGAAGAGGTCGGCGTTGTACTCGACGGCGACGTGCATGCCGGCCGCCTCGCCGCCGGGGCCGTAGGTCTCGTCGAAGAAGAAGGCGAGGTCGAACTTGGCCCGGCCGGTCTCCGGCGCCTGGACGTCGGCGGTCAGGCCCGGCAGCCGCATCACGTCGAGGGCTTCTTGGTTGTTGTCGAAGCCGAGCAGGACCTGGAAGAGCGGGTGGCGGGCGAGCGAGCGGACCGGGCTGAGGACCTCCACCAAGCGCTCGAAGGGCAGGTCCTGGTGGGCGTAGGCACCGAGGTTGGTTTCCCGTACGCGGGCGATGAGTTCGCTGAAGGTGGGGTTGCCCGCGGTGTCGGTGCGCAGCACCAGGGTGTTGACGAAGAATCCGACGAGTTCTTCGACGGCGACGTCGGTGCGGCCCGCGATGGGGCTGCCGATGGGGATGTCGGTACCGGCGCCGAGCCGGCCGAGCAGGGTGGCCAGGGCGGCCTGGGCGACCATGAACAGGCTGGAGCGGGTTTCGCGGGCCAGGTCGGCGAGGTCTTCGTGGAGCGCTGCGGGGATGGTGACGTGCACCCGGCCGCCGCGGTGCGACTGCTGCGGGGGCCGCGGCCTGTCGGTGGGCAGCTCCAACTCTTCGGGCAGGTCGGCAAGGGCCGTGCGCCAGTAGCCGAGCTGTCGGGAGATCTCGCTGTCCTGGTCGTCCTCGGCGCCCAGGACGGCGCGCTGCCACAGGGTGTAGTCGGCGTACTGGACCGGCAGCGGCTGCCAGGTCGGGGCGCGGCCGGCGACGCGGGCCGTGTAGGCGAGCGAGAGGTCACGGGCCATCGGGCCGAGGGACCAGCCGTCGCTGGCGATGTGGTGCAGCACCAGAACGAGGGCGTTGCGCTGCTCGGGGGCGGAGAACAGCCAGGCTCGTACGGGTAGTTCGGCGGTGAGGTCGAAGGGGTGGGAGGCGGCCTGGTGGATGGCTTCGGTCAGCTCCTGCTGGCTCACCTCGCGTTCGATGAGCTCCGGTCGTGCCTGGGTGGCGGGCAGGATGACCTGGCGCGCCCCGTCGGTCTCGTCGGCGAACAGGGTGCGCAGGCTCTCGTGCCTGGCGACGACGTCGGCGAGGGCCTGGCGCAGGGCCGGCCGGTCGAGCGAGCCGGTCAGCCACAGGGTGACGGGGATGTTGTAGGTGGCGCTCGGGCCCTCCAGGTTGTGCAGGAACCACAGCCGCTGTTGGGCGTAGGAGAGGGGGATGCGGGCCGGCCGGGCCATGGGTTGGATGGCGCGCCGGGCACCGGACGCCTCTTCGATGGCCTCGGCGAGGCCGGCGACGGTGGGTTGCTCGAAGAGCCGGCGGATGGAGACTTCGACGCCGAGCACCGAACGCACCCTGCTGAGCAGGCGTACGGCGGACAGGGAGTGGCCGCCGCGCCCGAAGAAGTCGTCGTCGATGCCGATGGTGGGCACGTCGAGGAGTTCCGCGAAGAGGGTGCACAGGACCTGTTCGCGCGGGTTGCGCGGGCCGCGGAGCCGGGTGGGCCGCTGGGCCTGGTCGGTCCCGGGGGTGTGGCCGGTGGGTGTGTCGAGCAGCCGCAGCGCGCCGTCGTGGGTCCAGCGGGCCCGGTGTTCGGTGCGCTGCGTGCTGCCGCCCGCGCCCGGCAGCCCGGTGGTGTCGGGCCCGTCGGGTTGGGCCGTGCTGGTGGGCCGTTCCCCCTGGTCGGGGCCGGCCAGGTGGAGCCGGCCCGGCAGGCCGGGGGGCACCGGGTGGCCGGCCTCGTCCAGGACGTGGACGAGGCTGCCTGGCGCCGCCTCGGGCAGGCCGGCCGCGGCGAGTGCGGCGGCGACGGCGGGCCTGGTGGCGTCGCTCCAGTCGGTCAGCAGCCGGCCGAGTGCGGCGGTGTCGGCGAGGCCGGTCGCCGACAGGGCGCGGTCCGGTGCGGCGGTCATGGTGGTGAGCAGCCGGTGGAAGGCGTCGCCGATGGCGCGTACGGTCTCCAGGTCGAACAGGTCGGCGCTGAACTCCAGGTCCGCGTGGATGCCGGCGGGTGTGCCGCGGGCATCGAACTCCTCGGTGAGCTCGAAGTTGAGGTCGAACTTGCTGTCCTCGATGGGCAGCCGCTCCAGCTCGGTGGCGATCCCGGGCAACGTGGTGACCTCGGCGACCACGGCTGCGGGGTCGGTGTGGTGCAGCGTCAGGGAGACCTGGAAGAGCGGGTGGCGGGAGAGCGAGCGCTCGGGGTTGATGACCTCGACCAGCCGCTCGAAGGGCAGGTCCTGGTGGGCGTAGGCGGCCAGGCCCCGTTCCCGTACCCGCTCGATGAGCTGCACGGGCGTCGGGTCGCCCGAGGTGTCGGTGCGGAACACCAGGGTGTTGGCGAAGAACCCGACGAGCTCTTCGACCGCGGTGTCGGTACGCCCTGCGATGGGGCTGCCGACGGGGATGTCGGTGCCGGCGCCGAGCCGGGTGAGGAGGGCGGCCAGGCCGGCCTGGAGGACGAGGAAGACGCTGGAGCCCGTGGCGCGGGCCAGCGCGGTCAGCTCGCGGTGCAGGGCGGGCGGCAGGTGGAAGGTGTGGACGCCACCGCGCTGCGTCGTCTGCTCCACGCGCGGGCCGGGGGGCCCGCGCCCGGGGGGGCCCCCCGCCCCCGGCCCCCCCCCCCGGCCCGGGGGGGGGGGGGGGGGGGGCCGGCCGGGGGGGGGGGGCGGGGGGGCCCCCCC
>NZ_JBEHZD010000393.1:0-7704 GCF_040240285.1 Streptomyces sp. HSW2009
CCGGCGGACGGCTGACGGGATACTGTCCGGAATCTGGACGGCCGCCGGGGGCCGGGGCAGGACATCAAGTGGCCGCGCGGAGCGGGGCAAGGGCCGGCCGGGACGGTCGCCGGCGTGACACGGGGTTGCCCTACCGGCGGCGGGCCCTCTGGGCCGGGGGGCCTCCGGGGCGCGGGCGGGCGCAGGACATCCACCCCGGCGGGCCGACCCGCGGCCGGCCCGCCGCCCAGCAGACGTCAGGCGTCGTACGCGTGGAACCCGCGCCCGCTCTTGCGGCCCAGGAAACCGGCCTCCACCATGCGCAGCAGCAGGGAGGGCGGCGCGTACAGCGGTTCCTTCAGCTCTTCGTACATCGCTTCGGCCACCGAGACGATGACGTCCAGGCCGATCAGGTCGACCAGGGCCAGCGGGCCCATCGGGTGGCCGCAGCCGAGGACCATGCCGCGGTCGATCTCCTCGGCCGACGCGGGGCCCGACTCCAGCATCCGCACCGCGGCCAACAGGTAGGGGATCAAGAGGGAGTTGACGATGAACCCGGGCTGGTCCTGGGCCTGCACGACCTGCTTGCCGAGGGTGTGGGTGACCAGCGACCGCGTGCGGTCGAGAACGGCGGGCCGGGTGCGCAGCGAGGCGACCAGTTCGGCCAACGGCATCACCGGCACCGGGTTGAAGAAGTGCACGCCGAGCACGCGTCCCGGGTCGCGGACGCACTGGCCCAGCTTCATGATCGGGATCGAAGAGGTGGTGGAGGCGAGGACGGCGTCGGGGTCGGTGAGCACGGCGTCGAGTTCGCCGAGCACCTCCCGCTTGTCGGCCAGCGACTCGCGTACCGCCTCCAGGACGAACTGTCGGTCGCGCAGGTCCTTCAGGCTGGTGGTGAAGGTGACCCTGGACAGTGCGGCGTCCCGCTCCTCGGTGGTCAACTTGCCCTTCTTCAAGGCTCGTTCAAGGGAGTGGGCGAGTCGTTCGGTGGTCCGGGCGATGGCTGGTTCGCTGCGGGCCACGACGGTCACCTCCAACCCGGCCCGCGCGGCGACCTCGGCGAAGCCGGTGCCCATCGCCCCACAGCCGACGACGCCGACCCGGTCGATGCCGCTCACGGTGTGCTCCGCTCCGCCGCGGCGGGCGTCCAGCGCAGCAGGCAGCTCCCCACCGACATGCCGCCGCCGAAGGCCGACAGCAGCACCACGTCACCGGCGCCGATCGCGCCGGCGCGCACCGCGTCGTCCAGCGCCACCGGAACCGATGCACTGCCCGTGTTGCCGTACTTGCCGACGACCAGGTGGGTTCTGGCCCGGGTGAGGCCGCACCGCTCGGCGAGTTGGCCGAGGAGCACCCCGTTCGCCTGGTGCGGTACGAAGCAGTCGACGTCGGCGAGTTCGACGCCGGCCCGGGCGAGCAGCTTGTGCAGCATCGGCGGCACGTTGTCCATGACGAAGTCGCGCACCCCGCGGCCCTGCATGGTGAAGAAATGTTCACCGGCGGCGACGGTCTGCGCCGAGGTCGGCACCCGGCTGCCGCCGGCCGGCACCTTGATCAGGTCCTGCGCCTCGCCGTGCGTGCTCAGGGCGATGTCGATGATGCCCTGCCCTGCCGGCACCTCGCCGACGACCACGGCGCCGGCGCCGTCACCGAGCAGGACCGCGGTGCGCCGGTCGTCGTAGTTGAGGATGCGCGAGTAGACGTCGGCGCCGATGACCAGGGCGCGGGCGCCCGGGTTGGCCGTGACCAGGCCGCGTGCCAGTTCCAGCCCGTACACGAATCCCGCGCACACCGCGTTGACGTCGAAGCAGGCCGCGTTCTGCGCGCCGAGCAGGTGTTGCACCAGGCTCGCGGTGGGGGGTTGCGGGAAGTCGCCGGTCGAGGTGGAGACGATGATGTAGTCGATGCCGGCGGGGGTGAGGCCGGCCCGTTCGAGCGCCGCGCGTGCGGCCTTGGCGGCCAGGTCGGAGGTGGCCTCGTCGGCGGCTGCGTAGCGCCGGGTGTAGATGGCGGTGCGGCTCTCGATCCAGTCGACCGTGATGTCGGGTACGCGGGCGACGATCTCCTCGTTGTCCACTTCGCGCACGGGCAGGTACGAGCCCGTTCCCAGGATTCCGACGGCCGGTGCGGTGCTGTTCGTCATGGCGTTCACGCCACCCTTCCCCGGTCGGCGGTGTAGCCGCGCAGCGGATTGAGCCGGTCCACGCCGATCCGGGCGCGCCGTTCGGGGTCGGTGACGCCGAGCCCTTCCTCGGGGGCCAGACAGAGGACGGCGACCTTGCCGAGGTGTCGATTGGTCTGTACGAGTCGGGTTGCCTCGGCCGCCTCGGCCAGCGGGTAGACCGCGCTCAGGGTGGGCACGATGCGGCCCGAGTCGATGAGCCGGGCGCACTCCACCTGTTCCTGGAGGTTGGCGACATGGCTGCCGATCACGCGCTTGAGCTTCATCCACAGATAGCGGTTGTCGAAGACGTGCTGGTAGCCGGTGCTTGAGCCGCAGGTCACGACGGAGCCGCCGCGGCGCACCACGAACACCGAGATGCCGAAGGTGGCCCGCCCCACGTGCTCGAAGACGGCGTCCGGGTCACGTCCGATGTGGCCGCGGATGATCGAGCCGAGCCGCTTGCCGACCTCGATCGTCTGTTGCGGGTCGCCCGACGCGTCGTCGTCCAGACCGATGTCGGCGCGGGTGACGACCAGGTCGCAGCCGAGCCTGCGGACGGCTTCCGCCTTCGCCTCGGAGCCGACGACGCCGATCGGGATGCCGCCGCCGTTCTTGACGAACTGCACGGCGTACGCGCCGAGTCCGCCGGCCGCGCCCCAGACCAGCACCGCGTCACCCTGTTTGATCCGGGCCCCGTTGTCGCCGACCAGCATCCGGTAGGCGGTGCCCGCGCACAGGGTGTTGCAGGCGGCCTCCTCCCAGGTCAAGTGGGCTGGCTTGGGGACGAGTTGGCTGGCGCGGACCAGTGTGTAGTGGGCCAGGCCACCGAAGTTGGTCTCGAACCCCCAGGCCCGCTGTTCCGCGCCGAGCATGCCGTCGGCGTGGCTGGCCGGCTCCTGGTCGTCGACGTAGGCGGGGCTGACCACCACGTGGTCGCCGACCCGCCAGCGGCGTACTCCGGAGCCCAGCCGGACGATCACGCCGGCCGCGTCCGAGCCCACCACCTGGTGCGGCTGGTCGTGGCGGGTCGCCCAGCCGCCCTGGCGGGCGAACTGTTCCAGGAAGCGGAAGGTGGACAGCGGCTCGAACATGGCCGACCAGACGGTGTTGTAGTTGATCGCGCTCGCCATGACGGCGACGACGACCTCGTCCGGGGCGAGTTCGGGCATGGGCACCTGGCCGACCCGGAGCGACTTCCGGACGTCCTTGTCCGCAACGCCGCGGAACATGTCCGCGTCCTCCTTGCGGAGATAGGCCGCCTCATAGGCGTCGGGTAAGGCGTGGCGTTCGATCTCTTCGGGCGTCACGCCGCCGATCAGGGCGTCGGCCAGGGAGCTCATGACAACCTCTTTTCGTAGTCAGCGAGGTTCCTTGCACACCCCGGGCGGTTCCTGGTGCGCTGCGCGGTGCCGGTGGGCCGGCTCGGGGCGATCCGCGGGCACGGGCCCGCCGCTGCCGGTGGTGACCGCAGGCCACGTCGCTCGTGGGCCACCTGTCCGGCCGGTTGCCAGTGGCTCCGGTGCGGAGCGGGGGACGTCGCTGCCGTGCTGTCGGGATCGGAATTGCCCTGGTCCACTGGCGTGCCAGGTGCTGCCGGAAGAGCGGGGTCCCCATCGGGCGCGTCCCACACAACCACCGCCGCGATCGGCCGTCCAACGGTGTCCCGCTTTCGTGCCTGTTCGTACTCACACCCTTGCCCGATCTTCGCGACGGCCCACGGACCGGGTTGCGGGGGCATCAGGCGGGGCGCGCTCGGGCGAAGTGAATGGGGGGCGTCCGTTGCCGGGGTGGGTGGGCTGTGACGGCTGTGTCGAGGCGTCTGTGCTGGTGGCGCCCGCGCCGGTGGTGCCGGCGTGGTGGCGGCTGTGCCTGTGCCGACTGTGCCGAGGTGCCCGCGCCGTGGTGCCCGCGCTGGCGCCGGCCGTGCTGAGGTACCCGCGCCGGTGGTCCCCGTGCCGGAGTGGTCCGCGCCGGCAGCCCGCACCCGGGGCCTTCACACCCGCGGCGTACGCGACGGCAGCCGTCATCCTCGCGACGTACGCGATAGCACTCGTAACCCCCTCGGCATGCGCTTCAGCACCAGTGACCACCGTGGCGTACTCGGCAGCACCCGCATCCCGGCGTGTGCGGCAAGCGTGCCCGCGCCGCCAGCCCGGCACGCGACCTCAGCCAGTGCGCGGTGCCAACCCCATCCGCGGTGTCAACCCCATCCGCGATCTCCGCCCGGCCCGCGCCCTCAGCCCGGTACGAACGGCGAGAGCGCCCCGTCCAGCCAGGCGGTGGCGAGTTCGAGCCGGGAGCGGCAGCCGGTGCGCTCGAAGATGCTGGCCAGATAGGTTTCCACACTCTTCTCGCTGCGCGCGAGGACCGCCGCGATCTGCCGGTTGGTGCGGCCTTCGGCCACCAGCCTGACCACCCTGAGCTCCTGCGCGGTGAAGACCGACCGGCTGGCGCGGCGGCGCGGCACCGGCTGCCCGAGCGAGTCGGTGACCTCCACCAGGAGTTGCCTGGCTCGCCGCGCCGACAGCCGCTCGCACCACTCCCACGCCTCGGTCAGCCAGGTCGGGGAGCCGGTGGTGCGGGCCAGCCACAGGCTGGTGAGGAACGACAGGAGTTGGTCACCCTGCCAGGCGGGCAGGGCCCGGGCGGCCAGCGCGCTCTCCACGTCCTCGCGCACCACGGCCCGCGCCAGCAACAGCGCCACCTGGGTGTTCTGTGCGCCCACACAGGCGTGCAGTTCCTCAAGCGCCTCCAGCGCTTCGAGCCCGGCGCGGTGGTGGCCGCGCTGGACGGCGTAGATCGCCAGCCGCAGCAGCAGCCGCTCAAGACCGGCGAGGTGTCCGCCGGCGCGCAGCACCCGGTATTCGCGCCAGCCCTCCCGCCAGGCGCCGACCGCGTCCCCGTCGTCGTGCCGCAGCCCGGCCCTGGCCCAACTGGCCAGTGGGCCGCGGCCGTGCGGGGCGACGACGCCGCGCAACCAGTCGGCGGCCCGGCCGGTATCGCCCTGCCAGCGGCAGATCTCCGCCGCCAGGCTGCGGCTGTGGTCGTACAGCGGGCCGCCGCCGGTTCCCCTGGCGTACGTCTCGACCCGGCGGGCCAGCGTCAGCGCGGTCTCCCAGGAGCCGGTCAGATATTCGCGGACCAGTGCCTGGTAGAGGCGCAGCGGGCTGTCCTCGAAGCGGGCGCAGCGGTCGCCGAGTACCGCTTCGAAGGCGGTCGCCCAGTCGCCGAAGGCCGCGGCGCCGCGGAGTTGTTCGATGTCACGGGGCGGCGGCAGGCCGGCTTCGGCACGGAGCCTGCGGACGGCCAGCAGCCCGTGCTCGAACTCCTCGCGGGTTCCCAACGTGCCGGTGAGCAAGAGCATTTCGGCGGCTGCCGGGATCTGTGAAGCGGGCGGCTGGGCGAGCGGCACGGCGGTGGGGCGGGCCGGCTGGGCGACGTCGGGGAGCGGGTCGGCGGCGGGCGGGGGCGGCGGTTCGCCGCGCATCCGCAGGGCGAGCGCGATCAGCGCGGCGGCCGTCGGCACCCGCATGGCGGTACGGGCCGGTGGGCTGTCGTGGGCGACGACGTGGTTGCCGAGCCACTGTTCGTGCAGGGCGGCCAGGGCCCAGGCCGATGCGAGGTCGACGAGGTGTTCGCGGCGGGCCAGGGTGCGGTCGTTGCCGCCGGGCAGCAGTCCGGCGCCGAGGCCGAGCAGTCCGGCGGCGTCACCGTGGTCCAGCATCAGCCCGATGGCGCCGCGCAGGATTCCGGGCAAGCACTCGTCGTCGCGCGGGAGTTGGCACAGCAGGGCGAGGCAGGCGCGTGCGGTGCGCCGCTGGCTGCCGCCGTGGTCCCGGCGGACGGCGGCCAGCAGGAGTTCGGTGGAGAGCGAGACGGGCAGTTCACTGCCGGCGGCCAGCACGTGGTCACAGAGCCGCGGGTCGAGTGCACCGCCGCCCGCACCGGCCCGCCGCTTGGCGTTGAGCACCACCTGGGCGTGCAGCCTGGCCCCGTACCAGCGGGCCGGGGTGCGCTGGAGGGCCTGACCCAGTGCGGGCACGGCGCAGGACAGCCGCTGCCGGTCGTCGACGGTGACCAGGTGCCGGGCGACCAGGGTGTCGAGGACCTGGCCGACGTGGGCGACGGTGCCGCCGAGTTCCGGTGCCAGACCGAGGAAGTCGTCCACGGTGGTTTCGGCCACCGCGGTCAGCCGGGCCAGCAGCGCCAACGCATCGCCAGTGAAGGCGAGTTGGCTGATCGGTACGGTCTCGTCCGCGGCTTCGGCCGCGGGTTGCTCCGGGCTGCGTACGGGCAGCGCGATGACCAGCGCCCGGTCGGCCGGGCAGGCGTGCCCGTCCACGACGGTGAGCCGTTCCTCGCGCCAGAGGGCGGCGACCGTGGCGAGCACGGCCCGGGGGTTGCCCGCCAGCGTGCCCAGGGCCGTGCGGACCGCGGTGACCAGTTCGGGGGCGGCCGGCAGGCCGAGCCTGCGACCGGCCAGCGCGCCGGTCTGCGCCCAGGTCAACGGGGACAGTTCCAGGCTCTGGTCGGCGGCGGCGGCGAGCGTGGGCAGCACCTCGGCGGGCCCGTCCGGCGGGCACTGGCCGCACACGACGACGGGCACCCCGTCCGCCCGCAGCCCGCACAGCAGCGCGCCGAACACGCCTACGTCCTCGTCCGCCAGGTGGTGGACGTCATCCAGGACCAGGGATACCTGTCGGCTCTGCGCCACTTGCTGTAGCAGCGCCTGCGTATGGAGCATGAGCGGGAGATGGTGTCGGCGGTCTCCCGCAGCCTCGGCCCTGACCCGGCGTACGGCCTTGATCAGCGGCAGCGCGTCCCGGGCGCCGGCCTCCATCAGCAGCTCACACGTGCGGTCGGCGACCGTGCCGAGCCCGGCCCGGCCGGCTGCGGGCAGGTCGATGCGGAGCACCAGGACGCCGGCGCGGGAGGCGGCCTCGATGGCGGTTTCGGCCACCGTGGTCTTACCTATGCCCGGCTCACCGTGCAGCATCAACAGGCGCGCCGTGTCGCTGGCCCGCCGCAGCGCGGCGCTCACCTCGCGCACCTCCTCCCGGCGGCCGACGAGCGCCGTCTTGCCGTGGGCCGGCATCAGTTCGCACCACATCCCGCGAGGTTGACCTTGACGCTTTGGTCAAGATCTTCACTGATTAAGCACTCCCTTCACCATCCGCACCTTCATATGATTGGTCAACGGGGGGTGGCGCCTTTCGGCCTGCCTCGGTGAGGCGAGGGGGTGAGGGCGGCGAACCACGTCACGGGGCGTATCGGGGCCGTCGATACGGGGGCGCCGCCACGGGGCACGCCCCAACTCATTGGCCGGGACACGGTGGTTCAGCAACTGATCGACTGTGCAACGGCGTTGTCCGGACCCGCCGTCTGGCTGGTGCGCGGCGAGATCGGCATCGGCCGCAGTGCGGTGCTCGCCGCGCTGGCGGAGCGGGTGCGGGCCACCGGCGTCACCGTGCACGAGGTGGCCTGTCTGCCCCGCGACCACCACACCGCCTACCTGTTGGCGCACCGGCTGGTGATGGCCCTCTCGCCGACGGCCGCGC
>NZ_JBEHZD010000394.1:0-7699 GCF_040240285.1 Streptomyces sp. HSW2009
GGCCCGGGGCGGGCGGGCGCCCGGGGCGCGCGGGCGCGGCGGCGGGGCGGGCGCCGCGGACGGCGGGCCCCCGGGCGGAACCAACCCCCCCGGGGAACGGGGTCAGCCGCGCTGTCGGTACGGGAAGCGGAGGCCGGCCAGTCTGCGGTGCCAGGGTGAGGTGCGCCAGCGGTCCGCCCAGGCGGCCCGCCGCAGCGCGAACTGGGTGGCCACCCGCGACGCCGACCGGGGCAGCAACAGCGCACGCAACCGGGTGGGCCGGTCGGCGGTGTCGCGGAGCCCGGCCGCCACCAGGCGGACGTCCTCGGTCAGCCCCGCCGCCGGCTGCGGATGCGGCGCGTACCAGGTCTCCTCCACCGCCGCCGCCAACCGCTGCGCGGCAACCGCGGGCGGCCCGGTCAGCCCGCCCCCGTCGACGATCCGCGCCGCCGCCTTACGCGGCGTCAGCGAATCGTCCGGCGGTATGCCGTAGTCCCAGCCGGTGTCGAGCAACTCCTGCCACGCGGCCTCCGTGCGGGCCACGGCGGCGTCCGTGCTGCGTCCCTGCGGTGCACCGAGTCGGCGGCTGCGGGTCCGCAGTCGCCACAGCATCGGCAGCAGCGGGATGAGCAGCACCGCCAGCGCACCCGAACCGATCAGCGTGATCTTGCCCCAGGGGGTGCCGCTGCTTCGGTCGGGGTCCTCCGGCTGGTTCGGCGCCGGGCCGCCGCAGTCGCCGAGCCGCTTCAGGTCGGGCGTGCAGCTCTCGGACGGCGAGGGCGCGGCCGAGGACTCCTGCGAGCGGCTCGGCTGCGGCAGCGGGTCGGTCGAGCCGTCGTCCGCGGGCAACTCGTCGATGGTGTAGTCGGGCTGGGTGCCCCGGCTGGGCGTCGGCTCGAAACGGGTCCAGCCGACACCCTCGAAGTACAGCTCGGGCCAGGCGTGGGCGTCCCGCAGCCCCACCGACATGGAACCGTCCGTCTGGGCCGCGCCCGGGGTGAAGCCGACCGCCACGCGGGCCGGGATGCCCAGGGTCCTGGCCATGGCCGCCATCGTGAACGAGAAGTGGACGCAGAACCCCTCGCGGTCCTTGAGGAAGCGCGCGATGGCCTTGCTGCCGCTGCCCGCCTCCACCTGCGTGTCGTACCGGAAGCCGCCTTCCAGCGTGAACCAGTCCTGCAACTTGACGGCCTGCTCGTACGCGTTGCGGGCCCCCCGGGTCACCTCGTCCGCCCGCTCGGCCACGACCGCGGGCAGCGAGTCGGGCACCTCCGTGTACTCCCTGAGCAGTTCCGGCGAGGGCGGCGGGGCCTGGGCGAGCTGGGTCGCGGTGGGCTGGATGGCCAGGCTGGACACCTCGTACTGGATGCCGCGCGTGTTCTGGCCGCGGTCGCCGACGATGGTGCGGCCCTCGGGCTCGAAGCGCCACCGCCCGTCCAGCCGCACGCTGGAGGCCGGGTAGGGGAGCGGGAGCCAGTTCTGCGCGTACCAGTCGGCGGCCTTGATGACGGACTCGACGGGCTGGGTCCTGACGTCGGAGCGCAGCCCGGGCGGGGTCGGCATGCGGTCGGGCACGTCCTGCACCCGGCGCTCGGACGGCTTCCACGCGGAGCCGTCGAACTGGTCGAGGGCCACGATGCGCAGGTACAGGTCCTGGGTCTCGGTGGTGGAGGTGCGGTAGCGCAGCACCTCCTTGTCGTCCGGCTGGTTCAGGCTGTTCTGGAGCGAGACCAGGGGGTTGACCGCCGAGATGGTGCCGCCGTTGCCGTCACCGCCGTTGCCGTTCGCGCTCTGGTCGAGCAGGCCACCGCCGAGGGACGGCAGCACGGCCGGTACCGCGAGGGCGATGCCGAGCGCGAACACGCCGATCCGGCGCCCGGTGCGCAGCGGGGACGACGACGAGGCCGCCCCGTCCAGGCCGGATGAGGCCCGGCCCTGGCTGCGCGGGCCCGTCCCGCCGCTGAACACCCGGCCCCACTGGGAGAGCCGGTCGCGCCCCTCGGCCAGCAACAGCAACAGGTAGCCCGCACCGGCCACCAGGAACCACAGCCAGTCGGAGTCGCCGTCGGAGAGGCCGGCTGCGATCGAGAACAGGGCCAACAGCGGCAGCCCGGCGGGCGCCGCACTGCGGAACGTCACCGCCAGTACGTCCACCACCAGGCCGATCACCAACACCCCACCGACGAGCAGCAACTCGATGCCCGTGGTGTCCGGCGCCGGAATCGCGTACTTCTCGACGTCGTCGACGCCCGCCGAGAGCAACCGACCGAACTCGCGGAAGACCGCAGGGCTCGGAACCACCCCGCCCAGTGCCTGATCCCGGGCGAACGTCCAGGTCAGCAGCAGCAGGCCGGCAACGGCCTGGGCCGCGATGGTCAGCGGGCGGGCCAGCGGCACCCGGCGCGCCAGCACCCCGACCCCGGTCTGCACCACGAGCAGCACCACCGCCTGCAACAGCCATCCTGAGCTGTCGACCAGCGGCAGCAGGGCACAGCTCGCCGCGAGGGTGGCCAGGGCTGCGCTCACTGCCAGCCGCGCACTCCCACTCATTGCCAGCCCCCGTTCGCCGCGCCCGGCGCCGAAACGCCGCTGTGGTGCGCCCGGTACTGGTCCGCCTGGCGCCACAGTTCGGGCAGCGCCATCCCCGGGGCGACCGGCAACGCCGCCCAGCCCGCGTCCCGCAGCAGCCGCAGCCGCT
Organism: Streptomyces sp. HSW2009; assembly: GCF_040240285.1. NCBI lineage: Bacteria > Bacillati > Actinomycetota > Actinomycetes > Kitasatosporales > Streptomycetaceae > Streptomyces > Streptomyces sp. HSW2009. The sequence goes on from NZ_JBEHZD010000394.1 coordinate 2,678, forward strand.
CCTCCAGCGGGCCCGGATCGGCCCCGGCCGCGCCGCGCGCCCAGGCCGCACCGTCGAGCACGAACGCCACGGCCACCCCGCTGCGCTGGCGCAGCCGGGCGAGCAGCGTCGCCTGTTCCTCGTTCAACTCGCCGACGAAGGCGACGAGCAGTCCCTCGTTGCCCTGCCGCAGCACGTCGTGGGCGCGCGAGAAGCCGGCGCCGTCCGAGTGCTCCACGACCGCGAGGGTGTCGAGCAGCAGTCCGGCGGCATCGGCCGAATCGTGCGCGCTGGCGTGGCCGCCCGCGCCGTCATGGCCGGGCACCGAGCTCCCGGTGTCGGTCAGCAGCCGCACCGAATACCCCCGCTCCAACAGGTGCACCGCGGTCGAGGCCGCGCCCGAGACCGCCCATTCGAAGGGCGAGTCGGGACCGGCGCCCCGATGGGCCGTGCGCCGGGTGTCCAGCAGCACCGTGCAGCGGGCGCGCCGCGGCTGCTCCTCGCGGCGCACCATCAGCTCGCCGTGCCGGGCGGTGGAGCGCCAGTGCACCCGGCGCAGGTCGTCGCCGTGCCGGTAGCCGCGCGGGATCACGTCGTCCTCGCCGGCCAGCGCCAGCGAGCGGTACCTGCCGTCGCCGTACCCCGCGGCCTCGCCGGACAGCCGCACCGCCGGCAGCGGTTCGGCCCGCGGCACCACCGTCAGTGTGTCGTAGCCGCTGAAGGCGCGGGTCAGCTCGCACATCCCGAACGGGTCGGCCAGTCTGAGCTGCAACGGCCCCAGCGGATAGCGCCCGCGCAGGTCGGAGCGGACCCGGTAGGAGACCTCGCGCCGGCCGCCGGGTTCCACCCGGTCCAGCACGAAGCGCGGCCTTGGCCCCAGCACGTACGGCACCCGGTCCTGGAGCATCAGCACACCGGTGGGCAGCCGGGACACGTTGTCGATCCGCAACTGCACCCGGGCCTCCGAGGCCGCCGGCACCCGGCCGGGGTCGAGCCGCCGGCTGCCCGCCACCTGGTGACGGGTGCGGTAGACCACGGCCACGCACACCAGCGGCAGCGCGGCCAACATCAGCCCCACCCGCAGCAGGTCCGCCTGGCCGAGCACGAAGCTGCACACCGCGGCGGCCAGCCCGGCGGCGAGGAAGGACCTGCCGCGCGTCGTCAGGCCGGCCAGCGCCACGTACAGACCCGCAGGGCTCGGATCGCGGCCCGCCGACTTCCCCCCGGCGGACATCAGGCCCTCCGGGCGCCCGGAGGCTGCTGACCGTACGGCGACGGCACCGGCGTGCGGTGCAGGATCTCGCCCACGATCTGCTCCGCCGTACGACGGTTGAGCTGCGCCTGTGCCGTGGGCAGCAGGCGGTGCGCCAGCACGAAGACGGCCAGCGCCTGGACGTCGTCGGGAAGCACGTACTCCCGGCCGCTGAGCGCCGCGGCGGCCTTCGCCGCCCGCACCAGGTGCAGCGTGGCCCGCGGCGATGCGCCGAGCCGCAGCTCGGGGTGGTGGCGGGTGGCGGAGACCAACTCCACCACGTACCGCCGCACGGGCTCGGCCACGTGCACCCCGCGCACCGCCTCCACCAGCTTCACGATCTCGTGCGCGTGTGCCACCGGGCGCATGGCGTCCAGCGGGGAGACGCCGCCGTGCACGTCCAGCATCTGGAGCTCGGCGTCCGGGTGCGGATAGCCCATCGAGACCCGGGCCATGAACCGGTCGCGCTGCGCTTCGGGGAGCGGGTAGGTGCCCTCCATCTCGACCGGGTTCTGGGTGGCCACCACCATGAACGGGTCGGGCAGCAGGTGGGTCTCGCCGTCCATCGTGACCTGGCGCTCCTCCATCGATTCGAGGAGGGCGGACTGGGTCTTGGGCGAGGCGCGGTTGATCTCGTCGCCGATCACGATCTGGGCGAAGATCGCACCCGGCTTGAACTCGAACTCCTTGCGCTGCTGGTCGTAGACGCTCACCCCGGTGATGTCCGAGGGGAGCAGGTCGGGGGTGAACTGGATGCGGCGCACCGAGCAGTCGATGGACCGCGCCAGGGCCTTGGCCAGCATCGTCTTGCCCACGCCCGGGACGTCTTCGATCAACAGGTGTCCCTCGGCCAGCAGCACGGTCAGCGAGAGCCGTACGACCTCGGGCTTGCCCTCGATCACACCCTCCACCGACCTGCGGACCCGATCCGCTGTGGTGGTCAGATCGCTGAGGCTCGCTCGCTCGTCATAGGTCGTCACCCGGCCCTCCTCGGCCCGTTCCGGACCGCGCCCAACCCTGGGGAGCGGTCCACCGCACAACACGACATCGGGCCCCGCGACGGCGGAGGGCGATGTCACCTAGGCATTCTCGCCGCCAATGCCACTCGCCGTCACTCGCCTGTGGATAACCCAGTGCGGAGGTACCGTGCGCGCTGCGCTCTGGCGGATGTGGCGCCGCCAGGTTCGGCGTCGCCTTGCTGGTCCGCGGCGCCCGCCGTACCGGCGCGTGGACCGTGGCAGGGCGAGCACAGGCACGTCGCTGGGCACTGTGCTCGCTGGACCTGCGGGTTTCGCGGGGCCTCAGGTGCGCGGGCTGATCTCGCGCAGTAGACCGGTGGTCACATCGAAGACGAAACCGCGTACGTCGTCCGTGTGCGGCAGGAACGGCGAGGTGCGCACCCGCTGCATGGACTGGCGTACGTCGCCGTCCAGATCGCGGAACGCCTCCACCGCCCACGCCGGACGCTGGCCGACCTCTTCTTCGATCTCGTGCCGGAAGTCCTCGGTGAGGGAGAGCAGACCGCAGTCGGTGTGGTGGATCAGGACCACGCTGCGGGTGCCGAGCGCGCGCTGGCTGATCGTCAGCGAGCGGATGATGTCGTCGGTGACCACGCCGCCCGCGTTGCGGATGGTGTGGCAGTCACCCAGTTCGAGGCCGAGCGCCGCGTGCAGGTCGATCCGGGCGTCCATGCAGGCGACGACCGCGACCCGGCGCACCGGGCGGGCGTCCATGCCGGGGTCGGCGAAGGTGGCCGCGTACTCACCGTTGGCGGCGACCAGGGAGTCGGTCACGGTTCCCAGCGGGGCGCTGTCACCGGCGGGTGCGGAGGACTGGTGCGAAGGTGCAGGTGTGGGCATGGCATGACCGTAACCGGCACCGGCCCCCCATGCCGCGGGAGGGTGGGGCAAAGGCGAGCAACTAGGTCGGGTGTGAGGTAACCCACAGGAGGGCGGTTGGTCCGCCGTACGGGTGAAACGGGCGGTAAAGAACCGGTGGGAGACGCGCTGGCCAGTTGGTTGACCGAGGGGACGAGTGGACTAAAGTGACGCGAAGTGGGAGACGTGGCGCTCCCCTGTGAATCGACAAATCTCCCGCGTGTGCGGCGTGTACGTGCCACTCGGCCTCCTCCCGCTCCCGGCCGCCTGACGTCACTTCCCCGGCGCCAGTAGGCCGCTTCCCCTTCAGCGAGCGGGCGGGGACCCGGCGGCACGCGACTGCCCACCCTCTCTGGAAGGGCGCATGAGCAGCAACGCTCTCCACGTACCCGTCATGCTCCAGCGCTGTCTGGACCTGCTCGCTCCGGCACTCGCCGAGCCCGGGGCGGTGGTGGTGGACTGCACGTTGGGGCTCGGCGGACACAGCGAGGCGCTGTTGGCGACCTTTCCGGCCGCCCGGCTGATCGCGCTCGACCGCGACCCCGCCGCCCTCAAGCTCTCCGCCGAGCGACTGGCCCCGTACGGCGACCGGGCCACCTTGGTGCATGCCGTCTACGACACGCTGCCCGAGGTCCTGGACGGGCTCGGCGTCCCCCGGGTGCAGGGCGTCCTCTTCGACCTCGGTGTGTCCTCCATGCAGTTGGACGAGGCCGACCGCGGCTTCGCCTACGCGCAGGACGCGCCGCTGGACATGCGCATGGACCAGACCACCGGCATCAGCGCGGCCGAGGTGCTGAACACCTACCCGCCGGGCGAGTTGGTGCGGGTGCTGCGCACGTACGGCGAGGAGAAGTTCGCCCGCAAGATCGTGGACGCGGTGGTGCGCGAGCGGGAGCAGGAACCGTTCCGCAACAGCGCCCGGCTGGTCGACCTGATCCGTGCGGCGCTGCCACAGGCCGCCAAGCGCACCGGAGGCAACCCGGCCAAGCGCACCTTCCAGGCCCTGCGGATCGAGGTCAACGGCGAGCTGAAGAGCGTCGAGCGCGCCATCCCGGCCGCCGTCTCACGGCTGGCGGTCGGTGGGCGGATCGCCGTACTCGCCTACCAGTCGCTGGAAGACCGCCTGGTCAAGCAGGTGTTCGCGGCCGGCGCCGCGAACACCGCACCGCCCGGGCTGCCGGTCGTGCCCGAGCGGTACCAGCCGCGGCTGCAACTGCTCACCCGCGGCGCCGAGCTGCCCACCGAGGAGGAGGTGGCCGAGAACCGGCGCGCCGCCCCGGCCCGGTTGCGCGGCGCGCAGCGCATCAGGGAGGACGCGCCGTGAGCGGCCAGGCGCGCCGCACCGGCGAGGGCCGGGTGCCGCGGCTGATCCGGCTGCGGCCCGCCGGCGCGGCAGGCTCCGCACGCCGGGCGCCCTTCGCCCTGTTGATCGTCTTACTCCTCGGCTCCGGCCTGATCACCCTGCTGCTGCTGAACTCCTCGCTCAACCAGGGGTCGTTCGAGCTGTCCCGGCTGGAGCGGCAGACCAACGACCTGACCGACGAGGAACAGGCGCTCCAGCAGGAGGTGGACGAGCTCGCGCAGCCGGACACGCTCCAGCGGCGGGCCAGGGAACTCGGCCTGGTGCCCGGCGGCGGCCCGGCCTTCCTGAACCCCGACGGCACGGTGCGCGGCGTGCCCGCGCCGGCCAGCGGGCGGCCGACCACCCAGAGCGGGCCCGTGACCCAGCCGCCACCCGCACTCCGCCCGTCGGCCACGCCCCGGGCCACCTCCACTCCCGCCGCGCCCACCACCTCCGGCAGCCCGTCGCCGCCGCCCCCCGCGGCGACCGCGTCCGGGTCGGCCGGTGCGGCAGCGGGCGCCGATGCAGGTCCTCGCCAGGCCGAGCCCGGCGCCGCACCCACCGCCGTACCC
>NZ_JBEHZD010000395.1:0-7681 GCF_040240285.1 Streptomyces sp. HSW2009
TCGGAGTCGTTCATCATGCGGCGCAGCAGCCAGTCCAACTGGCGCCGGTCGTCCTCGGCGGCGGTCAACACGGGCAGATCAGCGGGTCAACGAGTCAACGAGTCAACGAGTCAACGAGTCAACGCATCCTGTCGCAGGGCCGGGAGCCGTGCCCCGGTGAGCGCGGTCAGCGGGGCCGCCTTGACGACGGTCTCCGCGTACTCGGCCTCGGCGTCGGACAGGGCGATGATGGCGCCGCCGACGCCGTACCGCACCCGGCCCGGGGTGAGTACGGCGGTGCGGATCACCACGCTCAGATCGGCCGCGCCGGTCAGCGAGAAGTAGCCGATGGCGCCGGAGTAGATACCGCGCGGCCCCCCTTCGAGGCGGTCGATGATGTGCATGGTGCGGATCTTGGGGGCGCCCGTCATCGAGCCGGGTGGGAAGGCCGCCCGTACGCAGTCCACCGCGGACATCTCGGGCCGCAGCCTGGCCCGTACGGTGCTGACCAACTGGTGCGCCTTGGCGTACGACTCGACGCGGAAGATCTCCTCCGCCTCCACCGAGCCGAGCCGGGCACAGCGGCCGAGGTCGTTGCGGACCAGGTCCACGATCATCAGGTTCTCGGCCCGGTCCTTCTCGCTGGTGAGCAGGTCGGCGATGAGTTCACGGTCCTCCTCGGGGGTGGCGCCGCGCGGCCGGGTGCCCTTGATCGGCTTGGACTCGGCGCACCCGTACCGGTCCACGCTGAGGAACCGTTCGGGCGAGGTGCTGAGGACGCTGACGCCGGCGAAGTCGAGGAAGGCGGCGAACGGGGCGGGGCTGGCCCGCCGCAGGTGGCGGTATGCCTCCCAGGGCTCCAGGTCGCCGCGGGCCTCGGCCAGGTTGGTCAGGCACACCTCGTACGTCTCGCCCCTGCCGATCTCGGTGAGGCACTCGGCGATGAGCTCGCGGTACCGCTCGGGGCTGTGCCGCAGGGTGAGTTCGCCGGTCGGCAGTGGGGGTGTGGGCGCCGGCAGTTCGGTGTCGACCAGGGTGGCGAGCCGCTCGGCCGCCGTGTCGAGCCAGTCGCCGGCCGGTGCGCCGTCGCCCTCGGCCAGTGCCAACAGGTGGCTGGTCCCGGTGGCATGGTCGATGACCAGGGCCCGGTCGCTGAAGACCATGACCGCGTCGGCGTCCTCCGCCGGGTGGGCGCGCTCACCGCCGCACTCCGCCTTGAGCTCGTATCCGAGGTAACCGACCCAGCCCAGGGCGAAGTCGACGGGCAGTTCGGGTGCCGTGGTGCGCAGCCCGCGCAGGTCCCGGTCGAGCCAGGAGAGGAACCCGCCGGCGATCACCTCGGTGCCGGAGCGGGAGCGGACCGTCACGGTGCCGCGGGTGGCATCGGCGCTCGCCACCCGGGCGAGCGGGCCCGACGCGTCGCCCATGATGGAGAACCGCCCCGGCCCGGCGTCGGGCCGGCTGCTGTCCAGCCAGTAGGCGTGGTCACCGCCGTGGAACAGGGCGGCGAAGGTGGCCTCGTCGCTCCCCCGCGTGGGCAGCGTCCGGCACAGCACCCGCAGCTCGCGCTGGTGCTGGGTGGGCGGGGGCGTAGGCGGCGAGGTGGACGGGGGCGTGCGCAACTGGGTGGGCGTAGGCGTACGCAACGAGGCGGGCGGGGGCGTGCGCGGCGGGGCGGGTCGATGGACGTCGGCCGGTCGGGAGCGGGGGCGGGGGCGGGGGCGCTGGCCCACCAGGCCGCTGGTGGTGAGGAGGGCGGCGCGGGGGCCGCGCGAGGTGCCGCGGGTGAACCGCTCGCTCAGGTCCCGGAAGTTGGCCAGCAGACGGTGCCCGTAGTTCCCGGCGATGGACTCGGGGTGGAACTGCACGCCCCACTGCGGCCGGTGGCGGTGGCGCAGCCCCATCACCACGCCGTCCGCGGTCCAGGCGGTGGCCTCAAGCTCGGGCGAGAGGCCGGTGACGGCCAGCGAGTGGTACCTGACCACGTCGAACGGCGAGGGGACGGCGGCGAACAGCCCGGTGCCGTCGTGCAGTACGGGCGAGATGCGGCCGTGGCGCGGTTCCGGTGCCGGGACCACCTGCGCACCGCTCAGCAGCCCCAGTCCCTGATGGCCGAGGCACACGCCGAGCAGCGGAATGGTGGACTCCTCAATCACCTCGCGGCAGATGCCGAAATCGGCCCGGCGAGCGGGGTTTCCCGGCCCCGGTGACAACACGACGTTGTCGAACGCGGCCAGGTGGGCGGTGCGCCAGGTGGGGTCGTCGTTGGTGATGACGTCCGGTTCCCGCCCGTTGACGTCCGCAAGGTAGTGGACGAGGTTGTAGGTGAATGAGTCGTAGTTGTCTATCAGTAACGTGCGCATGGGCGTGCCCATGGTCGATCCCCCTCCGTCAGGCGAGGGCCGGGCACGTCACGGCCGAGGGCCCATCGCGTATGGACGGCCGTCGCCTCGCACGACTCCGTCGCCGGGCGCCCGTTCCCGTCCAGGCGCCCGCTCCCGCCGCGGCGCACCGCACGTTGCCGGCCTAGTCGCGCCGGGCGACCACCTCAAGCAGCGTGTGCTCGATCTGGTGCTCGCCCTCGCGGGCCGACAGGGTGCGGGCGGCGATCAGACGACAGCCGCTCTCGTCCGCCACCTGCTCCAGTGCGGCCCGGTCTCCCCGGCTGCTGAAGTGCAGCAACACGCGCCCGCCCGGGGCCAGCCAGGTGCCCGCCTCCGCGAGGTAGCGGCGGTGGGCCGCGTACCCCGGATCGACGTAGCTGCGCTCGTGCATGTCGCGGTAGGCGTAGTCGGCCGGCGCCAGCACGTAGTTGGAGTGCCAGAAGATCACGTCGAAGCGCTCGCCGGGGTCCAGGCCGTCGAACAGGTCGCTGCGCACCGCGCGCACCCGGTCGGTGACGCCGTGCCGTGCCGCGTTGCTGGCCGTGTTCCGTACGGCCTGTGGGTTGATGTCGGCGGCGACCACGCGTTCGCACCCGGCGACGGCGCTCAGCACGGCGACCACCCCGGTGCCCGAGCCGATTTCGAGTAGGGAACCGGAACGTGGCGTGAGGTGCGGGGACAGCCCGAGGAGGGCGAGGGAGTGGCCGGACGAGGGCGAGATATCCGGAGCAAACACCTCCGGTAGGAGATCCCACTCCCGGCCGTCCAGCAGGAACGTTTTCGGACGTTCTCCGCTGCGTAGCGCCTCGCGGCTGCGCGCCAGTGAACGTCGGTAATCGCGGACGTCCGACACCTACATCACCCCAAACCCCCGGTGAGCCCACGCTCACCACTTCGACGCAGGTCAACTCTCGGTTATGCAACCGGAGTGCCGGAAGGTGACCCAGCAACACTGCCGGCCCCCCGGGGTGGTGCCCCAGCCACCACCCGTAACCGGCCTTACATTCTTTCGCGCTTTTTGGGCATCGTTGAGGGCGCAAGTACGGCTGGTAAGACCGCGTGGCATACGCGCGTGGATCCATACTCAGCCGTGACTCAGGGGGTGCAGGCAACGGCCATGCCGGATGAAAAAGCGGAATCAGACGTTCTCGCCGTACTCGAACTGCTCGCCAAGCAAGCCCCGATGGAATGGTATGAGGCGCTGACCGAGGAGGCCCGACAACAGGGTCTGTCGGCGCAGGAAACCAACCGATTGGAGCGGGCGAAAAGACTCGGGTTGATCGTCCACACCCAAGTGCAGCGCCACCAGCGCCGTGAATCGGGGCTGAGTGCGCTGGTGGACACCGCGCGCGAACTCTCCCACCCGCAGGACCTGCACACCGTGCTGCGCGCCGTCACCCGCCGCTCCAGGCTGCTGCTCGGTCTCGACATGTCGTGGATCAGCTTCCCCGACGACGATCCGCGCTACAGCCTCGTCCGCTCGTCCGACGGGCACATCTCGGCCCTCAACGTCGGCCTGCGACTGCCCTACGGCGAGGGCATCGGTGGCGACGTGATGTCAAGCCCGGCCCCCTTCTGGACCGCCGACTACCTCGCTGACCAGCGCATCCGTCACAGTCCCGCGATCGACCAGGTGGTGCGCACGGAGGGGCTGCGGGCCATGATGGGCGTCCCGCTCAGCCAGACCCAGCCACCGTTCGGCGTGCTGTACGTGGCCGACCGCAACGTGCGGCACTTCACGGCCGACGAGATCTCGCTGATGGCCTCGCTCGGCCAGTTGGCCGGGGCGGCGATCGGCAAGGCCGAGTCCGCCCAGCGCACCACCGATCAGGTCACGGAGTTGCAGGAGCGCGTGGCGCACACCGAGGCCACGCTCCAGAGCAACCAGGAGTTGAGTGACTCCCACATCCGCCTGGTGGACCTGGCGCTCAACGGCGGCGAACTGCACACCCTGGCCAGCGAGGCGAGCAAGGAACTCGGCGGCATGGTCCGGGTCTACGCGCCCAACGGCACCACCCTGGCCTCCTGTGGGGACACCGTGGAGGCGATGGAGACCGCGCTGGAGGCGGCGTCCCTGGACGCCCACGCGGCGCGCGAGCCGGTGCCGCTGGCGCACGGCGGCTGCGCGGCGCCGATCTCCGCCGGGGCCGAGGTGCTTGGCACCCTGTTCCTGTACACCGGGCGGCCGGTCTCCGAGCGCGACCGGCAGGCGCTGCGCCGCGTCACCCAGGCCATCGCGGTGCTCCTGCTGCTCGACAAGAGCCGCACCGCCGCGGTCGAGGGGCAGGTGCGTGACGAGTTCCTGGACGACCTGCTCACCCGCTCCCAGCGGCCGGTCGCCCAACTGGAGCGCCGCGCGAGACGGTTGAACGTCGAGCTGAACACGCCGCACGTGGTCGTGGTGGCCAGACCCGAGGGCGAGGCGCAGGGCAAGGCCGCCATCTGGGCCTCGTCCTACGCGCAGCGGATGAACGGGCTGAAGAGCCGGCACCAGGGCTGTGTGGTGTTGCTGCTGCCGGGCACCGACGCCGGCGAGGCGGCCCGCGCGGTCGGCGAAGAGCTCTCGCCCCTGCTCGGCCATCCCGTCACGGTCGGCGCGGCCGGCCCGGTCACCGGCCCGCGCGCCGTCTACGACGGACACCGCGAGGCACAGCGCTGCCTGGACGCGCTGACCGCACTCGGCGCCACCGGAGGCACCGCTTCCGCCAGGGAACTCGGCTTTCTGGGCGTGTTGTTGTCCGACCACCACGACGTGGAGGGGTTCATCACCACCACGATCGGCCCGGTCCTGGACCACGACGCGCAGCACTACACCGAACTCACCCACACCCTGGAGGCGTACTTCGAGACGGGCGGCAGCCCCACGTACGCGGCCAAGCGGCTCCATGTGCACCCCAACACCGTCGCCCGGCGCATCGAGCGGATCAGCAGCCTGCTCGGCCCCCAGTGGACGCAGCCGGACCGGGCGCTTGACATCCATCTGGCGCTGCGGCTGACCCGGATACGTCGCGGTCTGCGCGGCGGCCCCGGCGCGTCCAGGGCCGATCACACGCCGGGGCCTTGAGCCCGGTGCCCGGGCCCTGAGCCCGGCCGGGGCGCCACCTGCGCCCACGCGCCGCCCCGGCCCCGCCTGTCCTCGCCCCGCCCTGGCTCGCCGACAGGCTTCCGCAGCGCACCCGCCGCCCCGCCCCGGCCCGTACCGTGCCGCTCCCGGCCGACGCCACGTACCTCGTCCGGCCGCCCCGCGACCCACGCCCGGCCGTGCCACGGCCCGCGCCCGGCAACGCTCCGTACGCGGCCGGCAGTCCGAAGCGCACTGCCACGCGTGCTGTGTGCCCAGGCCACCGCGGCGATCCCCTACCCACCGCCGGGCTGCGCCCACCCGCGCAGGGTTCTCCCGCCCACGCCCACACCGTGCTTCCCGGCCCGTCCCACCCTGCGCCCGCGTCTCCCCCTTCACCCGCCCGCACCCCGCACTCCCCGGGTCCGCACCGCTCGGGCCCGCGCTGCCCGGGGCTCACACGCCCGTCACGCGCCGCGGCGTACGGGCCGGCCGTGCCGGGGCACAGCGGGTCCGTACGCCAGAGCGGTCGGGTGGTGGTGGGGCCGCCTCGTCCGGGTGGCCCTCAGGCCGTACGGGACAGGCGGCGGCCGTCCACCTCGCAGAGCGCGGCCCCCGCGTGCGCCGCTGACGCGAGGGTGACGTGCCGGTGCCAGCCGCCGAACGAGCGCCCGGTGTAGTCGCGGATGCCCACCCGGTCGCTGATCCGGCCGAAGTCGTGGTCGACCCGGTGCAGCAGATGGGCGATGCGCAGCAGCGGCGCCGGCTGCGCGTCGACCATGTCGGTGAGCCACACCTCGGCCGGCCACCGCTGGCCGTCCTCGCCCACGCCGAGCAGCAGCAGTTCGCCGCCGTCGGCCCCGGCCCCACCAGGCCCGGCGGGCAGCCGCACCCGGACCCCCGCCACCAGGGCCGGGGTCGGCGCACCCGCCGAGTGTCCGGGCAGCAACACCGGGCGGCGCAGCCGGCGGGCCAGGCCCAGGATCTGGTAGGCCGACAGCGGTTCCGGGCCGCGGCCCGGCAGCGCCGGGTCGTCCACCACCAGGCGGACCATGTTCCCCGCCCGGGCCAGGAACGGCCCGCGCCGGGCGGCCCGCAGCCTGCGGATGGTGCCGACCGGGTCGGGCCCCGCCGCCTCAAGCACCACCGGCCGCATCGGCAGCCCCCAGCTCTCGGTGATCTGGAGGTAGGCCGCCACGGCGCAGTCCGCGTGCGACTCCGGCACCACCTCGTCCGGAATCGCCGAACGTCGCCTGCGGTCCTCGTCGTCGATCCACGAACGGGGCAGGTGCAGACGCCAGTTGATCGGGCTGCACAGCGTCGCGGAACCGGCCCACACGCCCACCGCCTGCTGTGCGCTGAGCACCTGACCGAGCGCGGGGAAGTAACGCTTCTCCACCCCCACCGTGCTCTCCCCGGTCTTCGGGATGACCAGGGGCCGCACCACGTAGGCGTGCGGCGGCACGGCACGGGCCACGTAGCGGGCCAGCGCCTGCCGCACCGGGTCCCAGTCCCAGGTGGAGCCCGAGACGAAGTGGTGCAGGCTCTGCTCGGCCGCCTGGCCGCCGAGCAGCATCGCGATGTTCCGTATCGTCTTGCGCCCGTGCGTCCCCAGCAGGCACCAGAGGTAGTCCCTGCCCTTCTTCCGCTGGTCGCTGCGGGGCAGCGAGGCGAACAACTCCGCACAGAGATCGTTCAGTACCGCGTCATGCGCCTCCGCAAGTGCGGGCCGTTGGACCCGTCGCGGAACTTTCTCGAACTGCTCGATGGATAAGGCAGGACTGCTCACGAGACCCCCACTCAACGAGACGTACCGTCACTTGAGTCGCCCCTGAACCGTGCCCTCCGCCCCGCCGCCGCGCCCAGCGCCGCAGAGCACACCGTGCCCACACCCCACGGTGGCCCCGGCACCACCGCGGTCCGTGGCCGGGCAGCGGCCCACCGCCCCGCCCCCGTACGGGGTGTGACGCCGTCACTACGCCGCCCCGCAGAACCCCCACCGGTTGCGCGCCGGCCACGCGCCGGGGGCGCACGCTGTACGGTCTTCTGCCGCGACGGGCCGCGGCACGGCTGGCGGGCCCGCCCCCCTACCGGCGGACTCCCAGGGCCCGCCCCCTACCGACGGACCCCCAGGGCGCGCCGCCGCCCATACGAAAGGGGGGCCCCCCCCCCCCCGGGCGGGGGGGGCCGGCGCGGGGGCCCCCGGGGGGGGGGGGGGGCCCGCGGGGGGGGGGCCCGCCGGGGTATGGGGGCGGGT
>NZ_JBEHZD010000396.1:0-7660 GCF_040240285.1 Streptomyces sp. HSW2009
CCCCCCCCCCCCCCCCCCCCCCCCCCCCCCCCCCCCCCCCCCCCCCCCCCCCCCCCCCCCCCCCCCCCCCCCCCCCTTTTTTTTTAAACCCACACCCGGCCATCCGAGATCGGAGTCCGTCTCGTGGGCTCGGTGTTGTGTATAAGAGACAGGGGGAAGACAGGGCGCGGCTGTGGGGCGGGAGGTATGGAGCGGGCGGCTGCTGCTGATGGGGCGGCGCGTGGGGCCCATTCCGGGCGGTGGCAGGGCCCGTCATCAGCGGCGCATCAAGGTTTGCCCATCGGTGCATCAGCACCCCGTCAACGACCGCGGCAGCCCCCGGCCGGCGTCCTACGGTCGAAGCATGCGTAGGCGACGAGAGGACGAAGGGCCGCTCGGCGCGGCCTTCACCGTCCGCCGGCAGCGGTGGGGCGCGGCGGTGCCGTGGCAACTCACCCGGCGCCCGGCGGACCCGCGTCCGGGCGCGCCGGTGGCCGGCCCCGAAGCGGCCACCCGCGCCGCACACCCGGTGCCGCCGCGGGCCACCACGGCCCGCCGCGCCGCCATCACCCGCCGCGCGCCAGGCCCGCCGAGCCACCCGCCGCACCGCGCCGGCGACGTCGACTTCGGCCGCGAACTGCGGTCGGCGGCCGGGCTCACCGCCCTGATGTACGCGGCGCTGCTGCTGGTCGACCTCGGCAACGGGACGCTCGACCTCGCGCGCGGGGTGTGCTGGACCGCCGTCGCCGCACTCTTCCTCGCCGTCCTCCTGCCGACGCGGATCACGGCCGGCGACGGCTGGCTGACCTCGCGCACGCTGCTGCGGCGCCGCACGGTCCGCACCGACCTGCTGGTCTCGGTGCGCCTGGTCGGCGGCGTGGTGCCGCGGCTGCTGCTGCGGGACGCGTACGGGGCGACGGCCTGGGTCGGTCTTCGGGTGCTGCACGCCAACCCGCTGCTCTGGCACGCACTGGAGCGCGGCGCCCGCACCGCCCGGCGCCGTCGGGTGCTGGCCGACGGCGGCTGGCTGCTCACCGAGGTGGGCCGCGACGTCGACGACGACCGCGCCCGACGGCTGCTGCGGGCTGCGGACCTGGGGTGACGGGGCGCCACGGGGGGGGCCCCCCCCCGGGGGCCCCCCCCCCCCCGCCCGTCCACCAGTACGACCAGCGCGGCACGGGCCGCTCCGACTGGTCCGGCCGCCATGGGCTGGCCAGGCACGTCGCCGACCTCGCCGAACTGCTCGACGCGTGGCGGGCGCCCCGCGCAGTGTTGCTCGGGCACTCCTACGGCGCCGACCTGGCCAGCAGGTTCTGCCTCGCGCACCCCGACCGGGTGGCGGCGCTGCTGCTGATGTGCGGGCCGTTCGTCGGCGAGTGGCGCGCCGGCTACCAAGCGGCGCGCGACGGGCGGATGACCGCGGCGCAGCGGGACCGGCTCGGTGAACTGGAGCGGATGGCGCGGCGTACCGAGGAACAGGAGGTCGAGTTGCTCACGCTGGCCTGGTGCACCGACCACGCCGACCTCGAACGCGGCTGGCGTTGGGCGGCCCGAGGGGCCAGGTCGCGGCGGCCCGTCAACTGGGCCATGAACGCCGAACTCGGCGCGGCGGGCCGGGCGGACCCGCTCGACGCACGTCTGACCGAGCTGCGCGCCCGCCTGCCGGAGCGCACCGAACTCCTCGGCGGCGTCGCCGACCCGCGGCCCCTGGCGGCCCTCGAAGCGCTCGCGCTGCGGCTCGACCGCCCGCTGATCCGCATCGCGGACGCCGGGCACGAGCCCTGGCGGGAGCAGCCCGAGACGGTCCGTACCCACCTGCGGCGCTTCGTACGGGCCGCGGTCGCGGGATAGGCGGGCGCGGTGGCGGCCCGGGGTGGGGGCCGCCGGTGCCGGCGGGGCGCCCGTACCGTCGCGCGGTGCAGTCCCGTCGGCCCTTGCGGTCGTAGGGTCGGAGCCGGATGTGGGGCCGGGCCCGGGGCGTTCACGGTGCGGGTAGGCGGAGGGCCAGCATGGCGATGTCGTCGCGGCCGGTCTGGGCCGGGTGGGCCAGCAGTTCGTCGCAGAACACGTCCAGCGGTTCCCTGGCCAGCGCGGTGGCGTGGCGGCGCAGCCGGTCGAGCCCCTGGCCCAGGTCCTCGTCGGGCCGTTCCACCAGGCCGTCGGTGTACAGCAGCAGCGTGCAGCCGCGCGGCAGCGGGCGCACGCTGCTGTTGCGCGGCTCCTCGGGGCTGAGCCCGCCGAGCAGGATGTCCTGCGCGTCGTCCAGGAAGGTTGCGTCGCCCTCCCAGGTGACCAGCAGTGGCGGCGGGTGGCCGGCCACCGAGTAGTTCAACCGCCACGGCCCGCCCGGTGGGCCCTCCACCCGGGCCAGCACACAGGTGGTGGTGGACTCCTGCGGGCTGAGGATCAGGGTGTTCACGTCCAGGCGGCGCAGGATGTCGCCCGGTGGCTCCTCCCGGTCCACGGCCAGCGCCCGCAGCATGTTGCGGGTGCGGCTCATCGTGACGGCGGCGTCCAGATCGTGCCCGGCGACGTCGCCGATGATGAGCACCGTGGCGCCGTCGAGCAGGACGAACGCGTCGTACCAGTCGCCCCCGACCTCGGCCGCCGCGGGGCTGGCCAGATAGCGCGCGGCGATGGTGAGGTCGGGGACCTCGGGCGGCGGGGTGAGCAGGCTGTGTTGGAGGGCGCGGGCCACCTGCTGGGTGCGCTGGAGTTGCAGCGCCCGGCTGAGCGGGGTGTGCGCCCGCTCGAACAACTCCCGCATCAGATCCCGGTCGGCCTGTGAGATGGGGTCGCGGTCACCGCAGACGAACGCCGCGACCACCGCCACCACCTCGCCGTCCACCAGCACCGGCAGCACGGCACCGCTGTGTGCCCCCATCTGGCGCAGCCAGGTCACGGCGCCCGGCGCGGCGAAGTCCGCCGGCACGGCCCCGGGCGGGAACGAGGCGTGCGAGGGCTGCCGTTCGCGTACCACCCGGGCCATGGTGTGCCGGGCCCCGATCAACTCCTGGGCACGTGGCGGCGGCCCCGGTCGCAGCCCCGGCCGTACGGTGGCCGCGATGCGCTCCATGGGCAACGGCGCCAGGTCCGTCGCACACTCGGGGCCGGCGAACTCGCCGAGCACGTAGATGGCGCACTCATCGGCCAGCGCGGGCACCAGCACCGTACTCAGCACGGCGAACGCCTCCGATGCGGTGGGCGACTCGGTGGCGGCCCGGGCCGCGCGCCTGATCAGCTCGCTGCGCCGCTCCGCGAGCCAGCGTTCCTCGATGTCGGTGCAGGCGCCGACCCACTCCAGCACCCGCCCGTCCTCGCGCACCGGGACCGCGTGCAACTCGCAGTGCCGGTAGCTGCCGTCCGCATGGCGCAGCCGGTACGCGTACTGGAACAGGTCGGGCGCCTCGTCGACGGCCCGGAACCACGCGCGGGTGAGCCCGTCCCGGTCGTCGGGGTGTGCCGTCTCCAGCCAGCCCCGGCCGCGGATGGCCGCCCGCGGCTGGCCCGTCGCACGCTCCCAGGCCGCGCTGGTCTCCACCACCAGGCCGCGCGCGTCGCTGACCCACACCTGCTGGGTGAGGGCCGTGGTCAGGCTCTCGTAACGGCGCAGCACCCGGCGCCGCTCTTCGGAGAGCACCCGGGTGCGCTCGGCCGCGGTGACCCGTTCGGTCTCCTCCACCACGACCAGCAGCAGCCCCGGCTCGTGGTCCGCGAGTTCGATCCTGGTGGCGCTGAAGGACAGATAGCGCTGGACGGCGTCGGCGCCGGCGGCTGCGCGCGGTGCGCCGGGGGAGTCGCCCACGGTGAACGGAATGGCCGTCGCCTGGGACGGCCGACCGGTGCGGAACGCCTCCTCCAACAGATCGAGGTCGGCCTGTTCGCGCAGGTCGGCGAAGAGTTCCCGGATGGGCACGCCCAGCGGCCGGTGGCCGAAGATCTGGTGGTAGGCGTGGTTCGTATAGGCCAGCACCAGCGCTTCGCCACGGTAGACCCCCACGCCGACGGGCGCCGTGTCGAAGACCTCCAGCGGCAGACCGCTGGAGGTGAGCTTCTCCGTATTACGCCGCAAAGACGACATATCCATATCATGCGTCATGATCGCGCCCTGCTGCGTTGCATTGGGCTGCATTGCCCCGTGCCCCGCCGTACCGCCGGCTCGGCGCGTGTCGCCGGCCACGTCGCGGGGAACTGCGGGGCGGCTTCCCGCGGCCGGATCTCCTACGGGAATCGGCGCGGGTGCCGTGATCTCCGGCGGGGGTCGACATGGGCGCCGCGCGCGCCGCGTGGAGGCCGGGCCCGGGAGTGGTGTTCCCGCTGGGTGGCGCGGATGTCTGGTGCCGTTCCTGGTGCGGCAGCGGGTGTCTGCTCGCCCGTATGAGCTCCCTCCGCATCCGCGCCCGCATGCGTCCCCCTGTACCCGCGCGCGTCCCCACCCCCGTGCGCGTCCCCGAACGCGCGCCTCGCACCGCCCCCGTACGCGTCCCCGTCAGCCGGCCCGCGGCGTCGGGTCGGGGCCGAGCAGTCGGTCGAGTGCCCTGCGGGCGCGGTCGGTGGCCGTGGGGGAGGCGAAGAGTTGGACCTCTTGGTTGAGGGCCATGGCGAGGCCGACGAGTTCGTACGCGACCTGCTCCGGGTCGGTGTCGGCCGGCAGGTCGCCCGCGGTCGTCGCCCTGCGCACCTCGGCGGTGAGTCGGGACCGCCACACCCGGGTGAGCCGGGCCACGGCATCGCGGACAGCGCCGCCGCGGGCGTCGAACTCGACCGATGCGGTGGTGAAGAGGCAGCCGCCGGGGAAGACGTCGCGCGCGGTCGCCAGATAGGTGATCCAGGCATCGCAGACCGCCCGGAGTCGGGGCAGCCCCGGTGCCGCGTCGGCTGCCGGCTGCCACACCAGGCGTGCGAACTCCGCTGCGGCGCCCTCCAGGGTGGCGAGCTGGAGCGCTTCCTTGGTGCCGAAGTGGCCGAGCACCCCGGCCTTGCTCATGCCGAGGTCGGTGGCGAGCCGCCCGATGGTGAGCCCTTCGAGGCCGTCGACCGAGGCGAGCGCGATGCCGCGGGTCACGATGCGCTGCCGCGTCTTACGGGCTTCGGCCAGGGAGTTGCGAGGGCTCATGGCGTCATCGTAGCGCGCACCTCATCATTTAACTTCCGACCGATCGGATGCTATTTTCCGCTGACTGATGCCCAGCCAAGGAGACCGACCGTGCCTTCGCCCTCGCCCCGAAGCCGCATCACCGCCATGGGCCACTACCAGCCGACGCGAGTCCTGACCAATGCGGACCTGGCAGCCGTGGTCGACACCAGCGACGAATGGATTCGCCGTCGCACCGGGATCGCCACCCGGCGCATCGCCGCCGCGCAGGAATCGGTGACCGACATGGCGGCGGCAGCCGCTGGCAAGGCCCTGGCCGCGTCGGGCCTTGAGCCCGCCGACATCGGGCTGATCACCGTCGCGACGTGCACGGCCATCGACCGCTGCCCCTCCATCGCCGCCCAGGTCGCCGAGCGGCTGGCCCTGCCCGGGCCGGTCGCCTTCGACCTCAACAACGGCTGCGCCGGCTTCTGTACGGCGCTGGCCTGCGCCGATCACGCGATCCGGGCAGGCGCCGCCGGGCACGCCCTGGTCATCGGCGCCGAGAAGATGTCCGACGTCACCGACTGGACCGACCGGCGCACCTGCGTGCTGCTCGGCGACGGTGCGGGCGCGGCGGTCCTCAGCGCCGCCGATGCGGTGCACAGCGTGGATGGAACGGTGCGCAGTGCGGACGGCGCTGCCGTCGGCATCGGCCCGGTCGTCTGGGGCTCCGACCCCACGCGCGGCGACGCCGTCCGGCTGGCCGGTGACTGGCACCCGTACTTCGCACAGGAGGGCCAGACCGTCTTCCGCTGGGCCACCGGCGAACTCCCCGCCATCGCCAGGGAAGCCTGCGCACGGGCCGGCATCGACCTGGCCGATCTCGCCGGCGTCGTCACCCACCAGGCGAACCTGCGCATCATCGACGTCCTCACGAGGCGACTCGGCCTCCCCGACCACGTGGTGGTCGCGTACGACGTCGTCGAGTCGGGCAACACCTCCGCCGCCTCCGTCCCCTTGGCACTGTCCAAGCTGACCGAACGCGGCACGCTCCCCTCCGGCGGGCCGGTCCTGCTGCTCGCCTTCGGCGGCGGGCTGTCCTGGGCAGGCCAGGTCGTCACCTGCCCTTGACGTGGACGACGGCCCGCGGCGGGGGTGGCTTGCGTACGGGGTGTGGCCCGGGTAGAGCGTGACTTGTGTTGGGCATGGCCCACGTGCGGGCGGGGCGGAGCACGGTCCCGCAGAGCTCGTACGGAGATGACCTCCGGGTGGGCCCGCGCCGGGGTGGGACCGGTGGTCGCGGCGGCGTACGGAACCGGCTCCGGTACGTCTAACGGGGAGCGTGCCCGGGCCCGGCCCGAAGTGCCGTTGACGCAAGCCGAGTGAGTCCGGGACCGCGGCTGATTCCGTCGCTGGTTCCGTTCCTCACCCGGGCGGTGCGGGGCAGGGGACGAGGGCGACGGGGGCGGGGGAGTGGTGCAGGAGGGCGTGGGTGACCGGGCCGAGTTGGAGGCCCAGGCCCGTGGTGCGGCGGTGGACGGCGATGACGACGACCTCCGCCGCGGACGCCGCCTCCACCAGGGTCCGCGCCGGGTCACCGGGTACGGCCCGGGTCTCCACCGCCACCTGTGGGTACCGGGCCCGCCACGCGGTCAGCGCGTCCGGCGCCGCCGGATCGCCCGTCGGGTCCGCGCCGGGCCCGGTCGGCCGGCGGCGGTCGGGGCCCGGGCGCGCGTGGACGACCAACAGCCCGGCCCGTTGGCGGGCGGCCTCGGCGAAGGCGAAGCCGATGGCGGCGGAGTCGGCGCCGGGCTCCGGAGCTGGGTGGGCAGCGGAGTCGGTGGCGGACCCCGGAGTTGAGGGGGCAGCGGAGTCCGGGGTGGAGGCAGCGGGGGACTCCGGGGTTGAACGGGTGGCGGAGTCGGCGGGGGGCTTGAGGCCGAGTACCACGGGCCGCTCGGTCGGAGGCCCGGTTCGCTCGTCCGCGCCGCGGACCACGAGCAGCGGCCGGTGGCAGTGCGCCGCGACCCGCAGCGTCACCGAGCCCAGCAGGAGACCGGCGAACCCGCCGTGGCCGCGGGAGCCGAGCACCGTCAGACAGGCGTCCGCCGACCGGTCGACCAGTGCGCTCGCCGCGTCCGCGGACACCGCGGTCGTCACCACGGGGAGGGCGGGATCTCGGTC
Source organism: Streptomyces sp. HSW2009 (assembly GCF_040240285.1). Taxonomy (NCBI): domain Bacteria; kingdom Bacillati; phylum Actinomycetota; class Actinomycetes; order Kitasatosporales; family Streptomycetaceae; genus Streptomyces; species Streptomyces sp. HSW2009. The sequence goes on from NZ_JBEHZD010000396.1 coordinate 7,241, forward strand.
CACGACCCGGCGCTCCGCCGCCGCGAGGACGTCCGATGCGTCGTCCATCGGCTCGTACGCCCCGCCCCAGGACCAGCCGTGCACGATCTCCAGCGGTACGCGCCGACGGCGGGCCTCGACCACCGCGCGGTCCAGGGCCCACATCGCGGCCGGCGAACCGTCGGTGCCGACCACCACGTGGTCGCGCAGGGGTGAAGGGGGTGAAGGGGGTGGACTCATGACGCCCTTTCCGCCCGGGGCTGACCGCGCCGTGGAGCACGGCGACCGTGCCGGGCGCCCGGCCGCCCCAGGAGTTGCCGGTTGCCCGCCGCGGGGGGGGGGGGGGGGGGGCGCCCCCCCCGCCCCGGGGCCGGCACGCGGTGCGCGGGTCGGAGTTGGCCGCGCTGTCGCTGCCGATCGGCGATGACGGCGTGGTGATCG